>NZ_AGVX02000233.1 GCF_000239155.1 Actinoalloteichus spitiensis RMV-1378 | reverse complement strand
GACCCTGCCTGATCTGCCGCGCCTTCGGCGCGGCGGCTCCCGGAGACGGTGCGAGCCGTCGTGGCCTGCTTGTCTTCCGGGACTCCCCGGTCGTCGGGGCGGAGGTCGTCGAGCAGCGGCACGTCGCCCTCGACCGCGTCTTCGGTGGAGCCCGTCCCTCCGCGCTCTACGGCCGCCAGGTGGTCCGCTCGGGCACCCTCGACCTGACCGTCGACGCCCTGGGTCCCGTGCCGCCGGCCGTCACCGCCCTCCTCACCCTGGCCTGCCTCGACATCCACGACGGGCTGCTCGGCATCGGGACCGCCACCACCCGAGGGCTCGGCACGCTCCGACTCACCCACGACGCGGGGGCCGTCGAGGCACTGCGCGCCGAGGCGGTCCAGACCCTCACCACCAGTGGCGTGCTCCACGCCACCTCGACCAGCGAGCGGAGCGCATCGTGAACAACCAGCTCACGGGTTTGCTCGACGGACGGGGACGACTGCCCTGGGCTCAGGCACGCGAGCTCCTCACGGAGCACGTGTGCCTGTGGATCGACCTGGACGGGATCCACCTCGGGAAGGCCCCGGCCACGCCACCGATCGCCACCCACCTCTGGGCACGGCACCACGACGGGAGCCACTACGCGCGGCTCAGGTTCGACGACGACCACGTCTACGTCGGCCTGCTGGACGTGCGGGAGAACGTCGCCGACGGAGGTGCCGGCGAACTGGTGGCGGTCCAGCGCCGGCCAGCCCGCCTGCGATCACCTCGCCACGCCGGGCACGCCCTCCTGGACACCCTCACCGTGGACTTCCTCGAGATCTCCGGCGCGGCCCCGGTCACCTTCCTCGACTTCGACCACCCTTCGGAAACGGAAGCCACCTCATGAGGGTCCGACTCCAGCTCAGCAGCCAGGCCACGCGCATCCCCTGGGACCAGGTGCTGCGGCCCGGTCGGGGCGTCATCTACCACCTGCTCGAGGCGACGGCGCCGGAACTCGGTGCCCGGCTGCACGAGTCGAACGCTCCCATGCCGGCCGGCCACGGAGCCCCCGTCTTCCCGAACGCCCCCCGGGTGCCGCGCACCTACGCCGTTCGGGGCCTCGGATATCTCGAACTCGGCAGCCCCCTGCCGGGACTCGCCGAGTCGTGGCACGAGGAGCTGACGCGGCGGAAGGTGCTCGACTGGGGAGGGACCGCGTTGCACATCCAGGGCGCGGACCTCCTCGCCCCGCCCGCGTTCGATGCCGGGGTGGCCGACTTCGCCACCGAGACACCGGTGGTCCTGCGGCTGCTACCGCCGAACTCCCCGCGAACCGCCGGCGGTGAGGTCGGGCGGCGGCCGTCGCTGCCCAACGTCCTGCCCTACGAGGAGGGCTTCGCCGAGGCGCTGCTCCACAACCTGCGACGCAAACTCGACACGCTGAAGCTCGACTCCGACATCAAGCTCAGCGAGGTCACTCCCACCGGACCGAAGAGGTCCTTCGCCATCGGGCGCGGCCGCCAGGCCGGGGCCACCGTGAGCGTGCGGGTGCACGGCGAGCCCGACTCCCTCCGGGCCCTCTGGGCCTGGGGCCTCGGTGCCCGCAACTCCGGCGGTTTCGGGTGGATCCGCCGCTGATCTCTGGGCACCGCTGACCGCCGACGCAGCGCCGTCCCGCGTCAGGCGCCCTGCCGTGGGGTCGGGCGCGGAGTACCACTGTCCGCGCCCGAACCGGAAGCGAGCATGAAGAGCGGGAGCCTCACGCCTGCCGGCCAACACCCTTCCCGCGCTGGGTTTCTTCGCTCGGACGTCCGCCGACCGTGCAGGCCGTCGCGGCTTGACCCCTGGACGCCGCTACGCCCGGTCGGCCCCGGTGTTGCGCGATGAGGACCTCGAGGACTTCGGGCTGCCGCCGATCACGATTCTGTTGTGACCCCTCTTAGGGGCGATGAGGACCGGAACTCGGGGCGGCCCTGGTGGTCACTGCTCGTTGTTGTGACCCCTCTTAGGGGCGATGAGGACCCCAGCACGGACCGGAGAGCGGTGTCCGCAGCGGGTTGTGACCCCTCTTAGGGGCGATGAGGACGCCGCCCGCCGGCGGTGCGCGGCGTGTGGGCCGATGTTGTGACCCCTCTTAGGGGCGATGAGGACTCATGGGTTGGTTGTCGCGGAAGCCGAGTGACGCTCGTTGTGACCCCTCTTAGGGGCGATGAGGACCCCGACCCGGGTCGGGTCGGGGGCGCGGGTCGGGTGTTGTGACCCCTCTTAGGGGGCGATGAGGACCGACGGCCGGATCTCCCCGCCGCCTGGCAGGAACACGGTTGTGACCCCTCTTAGGGGCGATGAGGACTGCGAAGCGCTGGGCCAGGCCAACGTCACCACCATGTTGTGACCCCTCTTAGGGGCGATGAGGACCGAGGACGGCAACGTCGTCCTCACCATCCCCGTCGCGTTGTGACCCCTCTTAGGGGCGATGAGGACCCGAGAGTAAAGCCGCAGGTGGGAGGCTGTCCACGAGCGGCTTTTCGCGGCTGTTTTGCAGCGAACCCGAGGTTTGACATCAGACCCGGGGGGTTCGCTGAAAATGGTACGCGGACCTGCGGCTGCTCCTCGCCCGTGGGTCGGAGCATCCCAGCGGTCGTCCGCTGTCTTTTCTCGCTGTCGTACGAGGCCTTCTCGAAGCTGACTCGCACGCCGAGGAAGACCTGCCGGGCGGTGGAGCTGAGGCGGTGCGCACGGTGCGGAGACACGGTATCGCGGAGAGTGGGAGTGGTAGGCGGAGGCGCCGAAGGTCAGCATCCAGACCGCTTCCATGGGTGGCTCGCCAACGGGGCGGGGAGCGGGTCGGGGCTGCCGCCGGACCAGGTCTCGTAGTCGTCCCAGGCTCCGAGCGTGAGCCGGCTCTCGAACCGGCGTGCTTCACCTGTCACGGGATCGGTGAAGGACATCGCCCTGGCGAGCAGTTGGAGTGGCCGGGTGAAGTCGTCCAGTGGCTTCTCGGTCAGCACGGGGTAGAAGTCGTCGCCGAGGATGGGCAGCCCGAGCCCGGCGAGGTGGAGGCGTAGTTGGTGGGTGCGGCCGGTGCTCGGGAGCAGCCGGTACCGGCCCAGGCCGTCGCGGTGCTCGACGAGTTCGATCCGGGTCTCGCTGTTCGGGGTGCCCGGCACCTCCTGCGCGGTGATGACGCCGCGTTCCTTCACGATCCGCGAGCGCACGGTCCTGGGCAGTTCCACGGTGGGGTCGTGCGGGGCGACGGCCTCGTACTCCTTGTGCACGGCCCGGTCGCGGAAGAGGGTCTGGTACGCCCCCCGGCGTTCGGGGCGGACGACGAACATGAGCAGGCCGGCGGTCACCCGGTCCAGGCGGTGGGCGGGCACCAGGTCGGGCAGGCCGAGTTCGTCGCGGAGGCGCACCAGCGCGGTCTGGAGGATGTGCCTCCCCCGGGGGATGGAGGCCAGGAAGTGCGGCTTGTCCACCACCAGCAGGTCCTCGTCCTGGTGCACGATCCCGATCTCGAAGGGGACGGGCACCTCCTCCGGCAGGTCGCGGTGGAACCACAGCACCGCGTGGGGGACGAAGGGGCTGTCCGGGGCGAGCGGCCCGGAGTGGTCGACGAAGCGTCCCTCCCGGAACAGGGCGTCGATGCGTTCGGGTGCGACTCGCGGCAGCCGGTCGACGAGGTGTTCGCGCAGGGTCGCCCAGGGGCCGTCCGCCGGCAGCCGCAGCCGCGCCGCGTCCAACCCGTTGCGCTGCGGCAGCGGTGACCTGGCCTTCCGTCTCATCGACGGGAGCCTAGCCGAGCCGAGGGCGGTGGACTCGGGGCCGCGTGTGGCGGCCTGGCCGGGTGTGGTCCGCTCACGACGGTTCTGTTCCGCTCCCGGTGCTGGACCGCTCAGCGCGCTGGCCCAGCCGCCGATGCCAGAGCCGCCCGCGAGGTGCCGCGGGCGGTGGTGCTCGCCGTGGTGGTGTTCCTCGGTGACCCGGTGGCCGCGTGTGCGGTGGTCGGGTCGGGCCTGGGGGCTCGCTCGGGTTCCCGCTGGCGATCTCGGCGGCGGGGGAGGGGATGCCACCGCGCGGCTCGGCGCCGTGGCCACCGCCGGGTACGTCGCTCTCCTGGTCGGGCCGCCGCTGCTGGGCTTCCTCGGCGACCACGTCCGGCCTGCGGGACGCCATGATCGTCGTGCTGGTCCTGCTGGTCCTGCTGGTCCTGCTGGTCCGCGCTCTGCTCGCCTCGCCGCCCGCCAGCGTGAGGACAATGACGACGTCGGGACGCCTCGGCCGGAACGCGGACCGGGTGACCAGCATGTCGGGTGGATCACCCGGCGCGATCGAGGAGTGGTGACGACAGTGGACGACCATGTCACCGGGGTGCTGCTGCCCCGCGATCTGCCGGCCGACCGGGTCCTCGACTTCGCCAGGGAGGCTGAGCGGTTCGGCTTCGGCGAGTTGTGGGTGGTCGAGGACCTCGGCTTCCGGGGTGGCGTCGCCCAGGCCGGGGCGGTGCTCGCCGCCACCGACCGCATCCGGGTGGGCATCGGGGTCCTGCCGGTCGGCGCCCGAGGCGTGGCCTTCGCGGCGATGGAGGCGGCGACGCTGGCGGAGTTGTTCCCCGGCCGGGTCGACATCGGCGTCGGCCACGGCATGCCGGACTGGATGCGGCAGGTCGGAGCCTGGCCGGCGAGCCCGCTCGCCCTGCTGGAGGAGTACACGGTCGCCCTGCGGGCGCTGCTGCGCGGGGAGCGGGTCGACGTGGCGGGTCGGCACGTGCGGCTGGACGGCGTCCGGTTGGAGACGCCTCCGGCGGTCCCCCCGCCGGTGCTCGCCGGGGTTCGGGGTCCGCGTTCCCTCGCGGTGGCCGGGCGGGTCGCCGAGGGGACGGTCCTGGCCGAACCGGTGTCCCCCGAGTACGTGCGCGCGGCGCTGGGCAGCATCGCCGCGCGCGGCCCCCACCGGGTGGTGGGCTACAACCTGGCCGTGGTCCACGACGACGAGGGCGCGGCGGTGGCGGCGGTGCGCCCCGCCCTGGCGCCGCTCGGTGAACCCGACTGGCGTCCCCACCTGGCGCCGTTGCCCTTCGCCGACGAGGTGATCGCGTTGCGCGCCGGGTGCGCGGACGGGGGCGAGTTCGCCCGGCGCCTCCCGGCGGAGTGGGTGCGGCACCTCGCGGTGGTGGGCACTCCCGCCCAGGCGCGGCGGCGGGTGGAGGTGCTGCACGAGGCGGGGGTGACGAGCACGGTGCTGATCCCGGTGGGCGGTGATCCGTTCGTGTCGTTGGCCTCCCTGGCCCGGGCGCTCTGACCGGTTCCCACGGGCGACCGGCGGTCCCGGCCGGGCGCGTCGAGGACGACGGCCGGCGGCGCCGGGGTCGTTCCCGGGTGGGTGCCAGCTCCGTCCGGTCCGGCCCGGTCCCGGGTCGTTGGGTCGGGAGGAGCCGAGGTCCGTCCCCGCCTCGGGGAGCGCCCCGGGGACCCCGGCGGTCGCGCCGGGTGTCCCCCCGACCCGAGGACGGGCGCCCGGTTCCGGGGGCCCAGCGCGGCTACCGGAGGCGGCCGAGCAGGCGGTCGGGAGTGATGGGCACGTCCCGGACGCGCACCCCGGTCGCGTGCCACACGGCGTTGGCGACGGCGGCGGCGGTGCCGACGATGCCGATCTCCCCGATCCCCTTGCTGCCCATCGGGTTGTACAGCGGGTCGGGTTCGTCGAGCCAGCTGACGTCGATGTCGCCGACGTCGGCGTTGGTGGGGATGTGGTACTCGGCGTAGTCGCCGTTGACCACGTGCCCGAACCGGGGGTCCACCACGCTCTCCTCGTGCAAGGCCATGGACAGCCCCATGGTCATGCCGCCGATGAGTTGGGAGCGGGCGGTGCGCGGGTTGATGACCCGCCCCACGTCGAAGATCCCCACCATCCGGGGGACCCTGATCTCGCCGGTGACCGCGTCGACCCGCACCTCCGCGAACTGGGCGCCGAAGGCGTGCAACGCGTACCGGCCGACGGCCGTGTTCTCCGGCAGTTCCCCCACCTCCTCCGCGCCGGCGGGTGGGTCGTCGCCGAACCGGTCCCGGAAGGCCCGGGCGGCGGCCACGACGGTGGTGCCCCAGATGCTCAGCCCCGAGGATCCACCGGCGCCCACGGTCGAGGGCAGGGCGCTGTCCCCGATGACCAGGTCGACGGCCTCCGCCGGGACCGCGAGCGCGTCGGCCGCGATCTGGGTCAACGCGGTCCAGGTGCCGGTGCCCAGGTCGGAGGCGGCGATCTCCACCTGCCGGCGCCCGCCGGGCAGGGCGCGGATCCGCGCGCTGGACCCCTGTTGCGGGAACAGCGGGTAGGTCGAGGCGGCCACCCCGAAACCCACCAGCCAGTCCCCGTCCCGGCGGCCCTGCCCGGCGGGTGGGCGGTCGGCCCAGCCGAACCGGTCGGCGCCCTCCCGCAGGCAGCGCACCAGGTGGCGGGTGGAGAACGGCAGCCCGCTCTCCGGGTCGGCGTCGGGTTCGTTGCGGATCCGCAGCTCCACGGGGTCCATGCCCAGTGCGACGGCCAGTTCGTCCATCGCGCACTCCAGGGCGAACATGCCCGGCGCCTCCCCGGGGGCGCGCATGATCACCGGCGCCGGGACGTCGAGCGGGACGAGGCGGTGGGTGGTGCGGCGGTTGTCGGCGGCGTACATGGTGCGGGTGGCGACGGCGGTCTGCTCCGCGAACTCCTTGAACCGGGCGGTGTGTTCGACGACGTCGTGGGCGATGGCCGTCAGCCGGCCCCGCCGGTCGGCGCCCAACCGCACCCGCTGGATGGTCGGGGTGCGGTGCCCGGCGTTGGCGAACATCTGCTGCCGGGTGAGCGCGCACTTCACGGGGCGTCCGGGGACGAGGTGGGCGGCCAGCGCGGTGAGCACGTGGTGGGCTTTCGGGGAGGCCTTGGAACCGAACGCGCCGCCCACGTGCGGCGAGTGGATCCACACCTGGTCGGGGTCCAGGCCGAGCAGTGGGGCGAGGACCTTCCGGATCGGGGACACGCCCTGGTTGGAGTCGTACATGGCGACCGCGCCGAGGTCGGCGGGGCCGGGCCAGCGGACGACGGTGGTGTGCGGTTCCATCGGCACGTGGTGCTGGACGGGTGTCCGGTAGGTCTGGTCGACGGTGGCGGCCGCGTCGGCGAGCGCCTCGTCGACGTCGCCGAGCGAGGTGTCGGTGTCGAAGCTCGGGTTGACGTGGTCGGGCCGGTAGCGTTCCGGGTGGTCGGCGCGGAGCACCACGTCGTGCCATTCCCGCTGGTACTCGACTCGGACGAGGCTCGCCGCCCACCTGGCCACCTCCGGTGTCCCGGCGATGACGGCCCCGACGAACTGGCCGTGGTGGCGTACCTCGTCGTCCTGCAACACCCACAGTTCCAGGTCGTCCCGCGAGGCCAGCCGGGGCGCGTTGAGGTGGGTGAGCACGGCCACCACCCCGGGCACGGCCGCCGCCTCCTCGGTGTCCACCCACAGCACCCGGCCCCGGGCGATCGTGGAGCGCACCGGGAAGAGGAACAACGGGTCCTCGGCCGGCTGTTCGTAGGCGTAGGGGGCCCGGCCGGCCACTTTGGCGGGGCCGTCCAGCCGCTCCCGGGGTCGGCCCGACTCGTGGCCCGGCTCGCGGGTCGGCGGGGTACCGGTCATCGCGGTCTCCCCTCGGCCAGGCCGGTCAGCACCGAGACCAGCGCCTCGCGGACCATCGTCGTCTTGAACGCGGATCCCGGGAGTGGTTCGGCTTCGGCGAGTTCGGCCTCGGCGGCGGCCCGGAACGACTCCGCCCGGGCGGCGGCTCCCCGCAGGGTCTCCTCGGCGCGGGTGGCCCGCCACGGTTTGTGGGCCACGCCGCCGAGGGCGATGCGCGCGTCCCGGACGACGCCGTCGGTCACCGTCAGCGTCGCGGCCACCGAGACCAGCGCGAACGCGTAGGAGGCCCGGTCGCGGACCTTGCGGTAGGCCGACCGGGTGGTGGGCGGCATCCTGGGCAGGTCGACGGCGGTGATGAGTTCGCCGTGGTCGAGGACGGTGTCCCGCTGCGGTTCGTCGCCGGGGAGCCGGTGGAAGGCGGTGAGGGGGACCCCTCGGTTCCCGCCGGGGCCGGTGATGCGGACGGTGGCGTCCAGCGCGGCCAGTGGCACGGCCATGTCCGAGGGGTGGACGGCGACGCAGTGTTCGGAGGCTCCCAGGATGGCGTGGTGGCGTTGCCAGCCGGCCAGTGCCGAACAGCCCGAGCCCGGCTCCCGTTTGTTGCACGGGGTCGCCGGGTTCTGGAAGTAGGCGCAGCGGGTGCGTTGCAGCAGGTTGCCCCCGGTGGTGGCCAGGTTGCGCAGTTGCCAGGAGGCGCCGGCGAGGAGGGCGGCGGCCAGCATGGGGTAGTCGCGGCGGATGGCGGGGTGCGCGGCGAGGTCGCTGTTGCGCACCCCGGCTCCTACCCGGACACCGCCGTCCGCCAGCCGGTCGATGTCGTCGAACGGGAGCCGGGACACGTCGACGAGCAGGCCGGGGGAGGTGATGCCCAGCCGGAGGTGGTCGACGAGGTTGGTGCCCCCGGCGAGGTAGGCGGCGTCCGGCCGGGCGGCGGCGGTGCGCACGGCGTCCTCGACGTCGGTGGCCCGGTGGTAGTCGAAGGGGATCACGGCGCCCCTTCCCCGAGGGCCTGCCGCACGGCGGCGACGATGTTGACGTAGGCGCCGCAGCGGCAGAGGTTCCCGCTGAGCCGTTCCCGGATCTCCTCGTCGGTCAGCTGGACGGGGCCGGTGAGGTCGTTGGTGACGTGGCTGGGGCGGCCGTCGTCCGCTTCGGCGAGCATGCCGACGACGGAGCAGACCTGGCCGGGCGTGCAGTAGCCGCACTGGAACGCGTCCTGGTCGAGGAAGGCCCGCTGCACGGGGTGGAGCTCGTCGCCGGGGGCGAGGCCGTCGGCGGTGGTGATGTCGGCGCCGTCGTGCGAGACGGCCAGGGCGAGGCAGGTGGTGATCCGCCGGCCGGCCAGCAGGACGGTGCACGATCCGCACTGCCCGTGGTCGCAGCCCTTCTTGGGGGAGGTGTTCCCGATCCGGTCGCGGAGCGCGTCCAGCAGGGACGTGCGGGTGTCCACCCGCAGCGTGTGCGTGGTGCCGTCGACTCGCAGCGTGATCTCGGCTTCCATCCGCCACCCCACCTCGGCCGGTGTGCCCGCCGAGCCCACGGTAG
>NZ_AGVX02000234.1 GCF_000239155.1 Actinoalloteichus spitiensis RMV-1378 | reverse complement strand
TGGCGCCTCAGCGGCTGCCGGGGCGGGGTGGTCGGGTGACCGGTGCCTGCGCCTGCCCCCACCGGGCTGGTTCGAGGGCGGGTAGACCGGTGCGGGGTTCTCCGCCGGGTGGTTCTGGGTCGCGGTGGGCCAGCTGGGCGGGTCGAGGTCGCCGTCCCGGCGTCGTTGTGCGCGGGTGCGTTGCGGAGCGCCGTCGTGGCCCGTCGGGGGCCGGCGGGTCAGGGGGCCGGTGCGGGGAGCCGGTCGGCCGGCCCCGTCGTCCGGGTCGCGGTAGCGGTGCCGCTCGGCGCGGGGCGGACGCGGTTCTCCGTGCGGAGGCTGGTGTGGTGGGTGGGGGGGCCTGGCCGGCTGGCCGTCCGCGCCGGGCCAGTGCTCCTCGTCCTCGGGGAACCCCTCCGCCCGGGGTGCCTCGGACCGTGCGTGGCGGCGGGGCTGCTGGGGCGGCGGCTGATGACGAGATCCGGGACGAGCACCGAACTGGTCCCCCGTCGGCGGGAACTCATGCACCACGCAACCTCCTGGCTCGGGTCCGCCGACCCAGGGGTCGGCAGGCATGCCTCTGACACCGGAACGGCGCCGCGTTCGGCTGGCTCGTTCCGGGACGAACTCCGCAGCTCGTGCGTCCCCGACGGCGCGCGCCCCGGCGTCGGCACGTCGGTGGGGACGGGCGGCCGTGGCGTGCGCGCTCTGACAGGGTAGTGGTCACGTCGCCGAGGGCGGTGACTTCCCGGTCGCCGGCACGCGTCCGGGTGCGGATCGACGGGGCGGCCCGTCGTGGTGACCGGCCCCGGGGAGAGGGGCGGGAGGCCCGTCGCACGAGACCGGCGCACCGTGTCGGGGAGGGCCCGGGAGGGCGCGGGATCACCTGGCTCCCTTCGGCCGTGGGCGACGTGCTGCGGGGCTCACACCTGTCCTTCGCGGCGGTCTTCCACTACGTTAACGTGGTCGTTGTGTCGGGTCGGCCACCCCGCGAAACACGCGGTCGGCCCGGCGTCAACGATCAGACGTCGTCGAACACCGGCCAACGCAGGCGAGGACACCATGCCGAAGTCCAAGGTCCGCAAGAAGGATGTCTACACCCCGCCGCCGGACAAACGTACTCCAGTGAAGGCGAAGGCGATCGGCCCCTCGCACCCGCTGTACGTCGCGGTGATGCTCGGGGTGATGGTGCTGGGCCTGCTGTGGCTGATCGTGAACTACATCGCCGGTGACCGGATTCCGCTGATGACGGAGCTGGGTTCCTGGAACTTCCTCGTCGGCTTCGCCTTGATGATCACTGGTCTGCTGATGACCATGCGCTGGCGTTGACCGCCCCTGAACGAGTTCCTTCCCCCGACCCGGACGTGTCATCACGTTCGGGTCGTTCGCTGTTCCGGCCCGGGTTACTCACCCCGGGTCACCGAAGTACACGGATGTAAGTAATCCCCACTGGGGACAACTCCTGTGGATAACTTTGCGCCCGGAGGCACAAGCGGCCGGTCGGGCCGGGTGGGTTGTCCACAGCCCTGCCGCCGGCACGTCGATCCGGTCGGCCGCGCCGCCCCGGTCGACGGCGGTCGCCGTCACGACCGGTCATCGCCGGGGCCGGCGGGTGCGGCTCGCTCAGAGCGTCAGCGGCACGCACCAGGTGCCGTCGGCCGAGCACCCCCAGGGGCCCAGCTGCGCGTCCCGCAGCAGGAACGCCACCGCGAGCAGCACGAGTATTCCGACGACGGTGCCGACCTGGACGGCGGTCCGCCTCTCCCGGGGGGCGAAGACCATGCCCGCCGTGGCCAGCGAACCGATGACCAGGCCACCGAGGTGTCCGAGCAGGGAGATGCCGGGGATCAGCACGCTGATCACGAGGTTGATGCCGATGAGCATCAGCGCCTGCCTGGGGTTGACCTTGAGCCGCAGCGCCGCGACGGCGACGCCTCCCATCAGCCCGAAGACCGCACCGGAGGCGCCGGCGACGCTGGTCTGCATGCTGCCGAGCAGGAACACGGCGATGCTGCCGCCGAACAGCGAGACCAGGTAGACGGCGACGAACCGGAGACGGCCGAGCAGCGTCTCCAGGTCGCGCCCCAGGATCCACAGCGCGTACATGTTGACGAGCAGGTGGAACGGGCCGATGTGCAGGAAACCCGCGGTGAGCAGTCGCCACCACTCGCCGGCGGCCACCTGGGGAGGCCAGAGCGACCACTGGGCGAAGAGCTCCGAGTTGGCGTTGTTCATCGGGTCCCGCGCCAGCACGGCGGTCGCCACGTAGACGAGCACGTTGACGGCCAGCAGGACCGGGACGACCACGGGTTTGGTGGCCACCCTGGCACCGGCCACCGTCACCGGGCGTCGCACGTCACGTTGACCCGCGCTCACGCACTCCACGCACTGCGAGCCGACGGCGGCCTCCCGCAGGCAGTCCGGGCAGGCCGGCCGCTCGCAGCGGGTGCAGCGCAGCCACGTCGCCCGGTCGGGGTGCCGGAAGCAGCCCGGGGGGCGTGGGGTGGTGTCCCCGGTCTCGTGCGACGGTTCCGATGGCACGGTCATGGCGTGGTCCCCGCTTCTGACGGCTCGGCTGATCGGACACGACCGGCGCGGCGCTGGGCCGTCCGGTGGAGGGCGCCCTACTCGGGGTCGGACACCTCGACCGTCACCCGGTCGATGACCACGTCGGTGACCGGGCGGTCGTGTGCGGCGGTCGCGGTACCGGCGATCGCGTCGACGACGTTGCGCGACTCCTGGTCGGCGACCTGGCCGAAGATGGTGTGCTTGAAGTTCAGGTGCGTGGTGGGCACGACGGTGATGAAGAACTGCGAGCCGTTGGTGCCGGGTCCGGAGTTCGCCATCGCGAGCAGGTAGGGCCGGTTGAACTGGAGTTCGGGGTGGAACTCGTCCTGGAACCGGTACCCGGGGCCGCCGCGTCCGGTCCCGGTCGGGTCACCCGTCTGGATCATGAATCCGTTGATGACCCGGTGGAAGATGACGCCGTCGTAGAACGGGCCCGACCGCTCTCCCCGCGCGTTCGGCTCCGTGTACTCGGCCGTTCCGGTGGCGAGCCCCACGAAGTTGCGGACGGTCTTCGGGGCCTTGTCCGGGAAGAGAGCGAGACGGATGTCGCCCTGCGAGGTGTGCAGGACGGCCGTCACCACCTTCCCGACGAGTGATTCGTTGCTGTCTACCACTGGTCCATCGTGCCATCCGAGCGAACCAGGCATAGAAGCGGCAGGATCGGGGCAACCCCTGGACGACAGTGCTGTCCGTACCGCGCTGATCTCCACGAACGGGGGCCAGCCGGATTTCCACGGCATGGGTCACGGACGTTGCGGAGGGAACGTTGGACGAGGTGAAGGCGATGGCGACGGCCGGCGAGTCGATGGGCCGGGCGGTCGGTACCGGGATCAGGACGGTGCGGGAAGGCGCCCAACGGGCGGGTCGGTCGGGGGCACGAGCCTCCCGGGACGCCGCCAGGCGGGCGGAGGACCGGCTCGCCCGACGGGGACTGGCCCCCGCCCAACTCGCGGAACTGCTCGACGAGAACGCGAAGAGCACTCGGAAGGGCCTGGACAGGAGGAAGAAGAAGCTGGTGAAGCAGCGGGCGAAGGCACAGAAGCAGCTGAGGAAGGCGGCCAAGGAGGCCCAGACCGAGCTGGCGAAGCAGAACCGTCCGCGTCGGCGCCGGTGGCCCTGGGTGGTGGCGGCGCTCGTGGCGGCGGGCGCGGCGGCGGTGGCCGCGTCGAAGCGCCAGGAGGAGGAGCTGTTCCTCGCCGAGGCGGACCTCAGCCCCGAACCGTCCGAGGCCGAGTCCGACCGGAAGCGGCAGGGTGACCCGTTGGCCAACGGGGTGACCGACGCCTCCCAGAACGGGACCGGCGAGAGCGCCAACTCCGACGCGGGCGAGCACAGCCGGAAACGCTGAGGTCGTCACCAGCGGCTGGGGAGGTCGTCGGCGGTCGGCCCGGTGTCAGAGCCCGAGTGCGCCGATGACCTCCTCGACCACTGCTCGGGCCGGGAAGCTCTGCTGCTGGTTGGTCCTCGCCACCACCGCGGTGCCCTTCTCGGGGTGGTAAACGGCGAAGACACCGCCGTCGGTACCGCTGGCCAGGCCGCCCGTCCAACCGCCCGGGAGTTCCGCGCTCTGCGAGTCCGCGACGGGGGCTTCCTGGTCGACCAGGGCTTTCGCGGTCCACGGCTCGCCAACGAAGACCCGGACCCGGAACTGCTCGCCGCCGTCAGCGCGGTAGAAGAAGCAGGACGGGTGCGGCTCGTCGTCGCCCAGCCGGACGGACGCCACGCGTTGGCCGTTGACGTCCTCGATGCTCGCGGTGGGCAGGTAGGGGCAGTCACCGTCGACGACCGCCTCGACCGGGGGCGGTGGTACCTCGCTCGGGCTGACGTAGGAGGTCACGGCGGGGGGCGGGGTGGCCGCGTTCTCCGGCTGCTCCGTCGAGCACGCCGCGAGCAGGGCGACGGCGGCGAGAGCGGCTGCGGCGGCGGGACGTCTCATAGCGGGTTCAGTCAACCATGTACCGATCACCGGTGGTCCCCGCCCCTTCCTCACCCGGGGCCCGCCTCCAGCACGTGCAGGTTCACCTCCCCCGGCACGGCGACGACGCGGTGCAACCGCAGTCCGGCGGCGCCGAGCAGGTCCTGGTACTCGCCCAACCGCCGCTCGCGCCCCCCGCCGGTCACCATCAGCTCCATGTCGTCGAGCGCGCTGAGCAGCCCGGCGTCGGGGTTCCGGTCGTCGTCCCACTCCGGTACGAGGCCGGTCACGACGAGCAGGGACGCGCCGCCCGGGTCCATCGCCGCCCGGCAGCGCCGCAGGACCGCCAGTACCTCCGCGTCCGACCATCCGCGCAGCACGTTCCTCAGCAGGTAGCCGTCCCCGCCTCGGGGGAGGTCCGCGGAGCAGTCCCCCTCCACGGCCGCGCACCGCTGGCCGACCCCGGCCTCGTCCAGCACCTCCAGTGCCTCGGCCAACACCGGTCGGGTGCCGAGGACGGTCGCCCGGCAGTCGGGGTACCGGTCGAGGACCCGGGCCAGCAGGGCGACGTCTCCCCCGCCCACGTCCACCAGGTGCCGGTAGCGGGAGAAGTCGTAGCCGTCCGCCAACGACTCGGCTTGGGCCTCCGACACCGCCCGTGCGGCGGCCCGGGCGGCG
>NZ_AGVX02000235.1 GCF_000239155.1 Actinoalloteichus spitiensis RMV-1378 | reverse complement strand
CCGGCGGCCGGAGCGGCCGCCATCACCGACCTCACCGGCTGGTTCCCCAGGATCGGGGCGACCGCGACGGCGACGGCGGCCGTGCTGGGACCGCTGGTGGCCGCCTACACGGCCGCGCTGGCCGCCGACACCGCCGTCCCCGCCTGGCACGAGGGCCACCGCGAACTCCCGTTCGTCTTCGTCTCCTCGGCCGCGCTGGCCGCCTCGGGCGCGTCGATGATCGCCGCGCCGACCGCCCAGGCAGGTCCGGCCCGGCGCGCGGCAGTCCTGGCGGCGGCGGGAGAGCTCGCCGCCACCGCGCGCATGGAACGGCGGATGGGCATGGTCGCCGAGCCCTACCGCACCGGGTGGGGCGGCCGGTTGATGAAGGCGGCGAAGGTGCTGACCGTGGCGGGCGCGGTCGGTGGCGCGCTCCTCGGCCGCCGGAGCCGGGTGGCGGCGGGCGTGTGCGGGGCCGCGCTGCTGGTCGGGTCGGCCTGCACCCGGTTCGGCGTCTTCCGCGCCGGCATGGACTCGGCCCGCGATCCGAAGTACACGGTCGAACCGCAGCGAGCGCGGGTGCGGGAACGCGCGGCGCGGGCGGCGGAGGAGAACGCCTCCTGAACCGGGATTCCAACCCGCCCTCGCGGTGCGGGGAGGCGGCGGCCGGCGACGGAGTCGTGCCGGTGCCCGTCGTGGTCCGCTGGTGTGCCGCCCCTGGCCGGGCAGCGGTGGGTTGGTCCTCGGTGCCCGCCCCCTCAGGACGCCCGGCGCTCGGCCCGAACGGGCCGAACGGGCCTCGGCACCGGACCCGGGCACCAGGAACGCCGTCCCCGTCGCCCCCGGCCGAGCACGGCGGGACTCACCCGCGACGGGGAGCGGTACGCGAGGAGGGGGCGCCGGGTCTCCCCCGACGCCCCCGCACCCCGCCGTCCGGGACTCGGACGACGTCACCTCCACCGGCTCACAGGTCAGGTCGGTGCACCAGCTGGACGGCGTTGAGCACCGGCGGCTCGTAACCCCGCCGGGCGAGGAAACGCAGGTCCACCGGCCCGCCCTCCTCCACGGTGACCGTGGTGGTGTGCTCGTCGGCACGCAGTCCCCCGACCGCTTCGGCGATGTCGTGGCCGACGAGCACGTACCGCCCGTTGAGCTGGACGTCGAAACGACGCCAGTCGAGGCGGGGGGACCGGTCGAGTTCGGCGAAACCGAGCGTCAGTTCGTAGGTCCCGGCCGGCAGCGCGTCGAAGCGGTAGCCCTCCAGCCCCACGAGTTGACTCCGGTAGACCGCGTCCTCCCGGGTGTCCCGGATGTCGACCGACTCGTCGACCTCGGCGGTCGTGACGTCGTCACCGAGATACCCGAAGGAACCCGTCTGGTACGCCTGGTCGGCGACCCACTCGATGCCGGTCGAGTCGGTGTGCGCGGCACCGGCAGGGTTCACCGCCTGCCAGTGCGCGGACACGACGAGCCGCACCGGCACCCGCAGCACCGCCTGCCGGCCACCGTTGGTCCGGAAGGCCACCACCCCCTCGTGGACACCAGGGGCGAGCCCGCCGGTGTCGACCTCCAACCCGAGGGTGACCGCCCGGCCGGGCCGCAGCTGTCCGCTGGTGAGCTCGTGGGACAGCCAGGGCACCCCGATGGCCCTGGAGGCGGGGCCCGCGTCGGGGTCGGGCGTGAGTTCCCAGGTCAGCAGCTCGGTGCCGACGTTGGTCACGGTGATCTCGGCCTCCCGGGTGGTGTCCCCGGGCAGCAGCCACTCCAGCCGGTCGACGCTGGTGGCGCCCCGGCTGGTGCGAAGCGTCACGTCGTGGCTGACCCGTTCCCCGGACTCGCCCACGTAGGCGGTGCCGGTGGTCGCGACGTAGTTCTCCTTGCTGACCGCCACCGTGTAGTAGCCGAGGGGCAGCTGCCTGCGGTACGTGCCGTCGTCCCCGGTGCGCGTGGTCGACACGACCTCACCGCGCTGGAGGAACTCGACCAGCGCCCCGGCCACCGGCTCGCCGTCGTTGCCGTCGACGGCGGCACCGGTCACGAACCCGCTGTCGGGCAGGCTGAAGGTGATCGAGCTGCCTGACCGCAGGCTGGCCGTGTTGTGGGAGAACTGGAGGGCGACGGTCCCCGAGGCGTTCTCGATGCCGACCGTCGCGGAGGCGCCCCGCTCGATGGCGTCGTCCTCGCCCAGGTCGCGGTAGTCGAAGACGATGTCACCGCCCTCGTGGAGCGTCACCCCGAAGTCCACCCGCCGGGAACCGCTGCCGAAGAACGTGAGTTCGCGCCACTCCACGAGGAAGGTCCTGTTCGGGGCCTCCCCGGCCGTCCGGGTGTAGATGCCGGAGTTCGCGTCGGCGTTCAGGTCGTCCCAGAACGGGTAGACGGCGGCGTTCGGCGCCGAGGCGCTGGGCAGCGCCCCGTTCAGGAACGCCGTCGCCGGGCCCTCGAAGGCGAGGAAGCCGTTGGTGGAGACGGCCGCGCTGTCGTAGGTCTCGCCGTAGAAGTCGAAGTCGAAGGGCAGGTCGACGGTCTCCGAACGGTCGTCGCCGGTCAGCGCCAACCTGGTCTCGCCCTCGGTGTAGTCGCCCTGGCCGACCCGGCAGGAGTGCCCGTACTCGTCGGTGACGTCGGGCAGCCGGAAGTTCAGCACCCTGGTGAAACCGGAGACGACGGTCTCGCGGGTCACCGGTTCGACGCAGGCGGAGCCGGCCGCGGTGAGGGCGTAGCTGCCCTCGGGCACCGCGTCGAAGGCGTAACCGCCCTCGTCGTCGGTGGTGACGGCGGGCAGGACGTGGTCGTCGAACACGACCGTCGCACCGGGCAGCGGTGCGCCCCTGGCGTCGGTCACCTCACCCACCAGCGACCGCGTCGGCACGGGGTCGAGTTCGAACTCCAGGGACGTGGTCTCGTCGAGCGAGACCGTGGCGGTGGTGGTGGACTCGCCGTAGCCGAAGGCCGACACGGTGACCTCGTACTCCCCGACCGACACCGTCGCGGAGAACCGGCCCTCCGCGTCGGCGGAGGTGGCGCGCTCCAGCGGGCCGGCCAGCGAGACGCGGGCCCCGGCCACCGGGTCCCCGGTGGCGGAGTTGGTGACGCTGCCGGCGAGGACGCCGGTGTCGCCGCGGGGCGCCGCGCCGACCGCCGCGAGCACGTCGAGCTTGCCGTGGCCCCAGACGTTGTTGTTCTCCGGAGTCCCACCGCAGCTGGTGTCGTCCACCGCGATGGCGCTGCCGTTGAGCAGTTCCCGGGTGGACTCGACGTCCCCGACGAGGCTGGGCGCCGAGGACCACAGCAGCGCGACGGCACCGGCGACGTGCGGCGCGGCCATCGAGGTGCCGCTCTTGAGCCCGTAGGAGCTGTTGGGGGTGGCCGACCGGACGCTCACGCCGGGGGCTGAGATGTGCGGTCGGATCTCACCGTCGAACCCGGGTCCCCGGCTGGAGAAGCTGGCGATCGACCCGGTGGACCCGTAGGCGCCGACGCCGTAGGAGTACCGGGAGTCGGCTGGCGACCCGGCCGTGTCGCAGCTGGGCCCGGAGTTGCCGTTGGAGAACAGCCCGAAGATTCCGGAGGCGTTCCAGGCGGCGACCACGTCGTCGTACCAGGGGTCGATGATCGGCCCGTTGGAGGCGCCCCAGGAGTTGTTCACCACGTGGGGGCGCAGGTCGGCACGCGGGTTCTCACCGGCCAGGTCGGTGGGGGCGAGCATCCACTGCCCGGAGGCCAACAGCGAGGCGTCGGTGCACCCGTTGGCCTCGCAGCCCTTCGCCGCGATCCACTGGGCACCGGGCGCGACGCCGATCTGGTTGTCCCCACCGTCGTCACCGGTCATGGTGCCGGTGACGTGGGTGCCGTGGCTGTTGTTGTCGCAGGGGGCGGGGGAAGGGCTGCCGCAGACCGAGGCCGGGTCGAACCAGTTGTGGTCGTGGTCGAAGTCGGATCCCAGGTTGCCCCGGTAGCTGTCCACGAGGGCGGGGTGGTCGTACTGGGCCCCGGTGTCGATGCTACCGACGGTGATGCCCTCACCCCGGACGCCGTAGTCGCTCCACACGGCGTCGGCGTTGATCTCGGCGACCCCCCACTCCAGGGCGTCCACCGAGACCCGGGCTGGCCGTTCCTCCACCGGTTCCGGCGCGTCGAGGGTGACGGGCAGGGTGACCCGTGAGACACCGGAGGACCGGTCGAGCCCGGTCAGCAACTCCCGGGTGGCGTCGCGGACCAGGACGCGGTTGGAGATCCAGAAGGAGCTGAACTCGGCATCGGCCTCGGTCAGATGCCCGATCACCTGCTTCTGGGTTCGGGCCGCGTGGTCGCGCAGGGTCGACACGACCGCCTCGCCCCGTTCCACCCAGCCGGTGGTCTCGGCGGCGGCGCTGAGGTCGGCCCGGTCCTCCAGGACGAGCCAGACGTCGGAGCTGCCCTTGGCATCCAGGGCACGGGTGACGGCGGAATCGACGGAGAGGACGTCGCCGGCGGCGTCATCCTGGGCCGAGGCGGCCGGGGCCCCGCCGAGCGCTGCCGTGATCGCGGTCAACGCCGTGACGGCGGTACCGGCTCGGCCTCGGGACGTTCTGACGGAGTTGCGTTCCCGGCTGGCGGGACTACGTCTGTGGGACACCAACCCTCCTCGAACAGGACGGCGCCCGGCTTCGGGAATTCGGAGCCAGGCCTGTGGTCCCTTCGAGCTAACCGACGAATCCGACGACGTCACGAGAAGCCATTCAGCGCGAACGGAGGGCATTGGTCGCCGCCGACGAGAACGAAGTGGTTCCGACGCGCGCACCGTTCACGTTCGTTGACCTCCTCCCGGAGATACGCCCACGTGAGGGCGACCGCGCCAGGACACGGGAACGGTCATCGGGGAGACGCGGGAACCGAATCCCGGGTCGGTGATTCACCAACCTCGACGACAACGAACCGGCGGCCGCCACCGGGATCGGGAGGCCCTCGTTCCGGCGAGCGGAACCGGAGCGGCGGCCCCCGCGACCGGGGTGCGCCCGCACCGGCGTCCCCCCGCTCTCACCGGTCGTTCCGCCGCCCGGCGCTGTCCGGCGAAGCGGCGGCCCTCGGGTAGCTGACGCCGGTGAGACGTTCCGAGGCCGCCCACAGCCGCGCCGCCAGCTCGCGGTCCGCGAGACGACCGGTGAGGGGTGTCGCGGAGGGCGGTCGCCGGCCCGCTCCAGGGCCCGTCATGACGTCGGGTTCGGGCTCCGGCCCCACCGCCGCGTGGAGCAGGGGCCGCGCACCCTCCTCCACGCTCCTGCCGAACAGCTGGGCGGGCGCGGCGAACGCCAGTCGCGCCACCACCGAGGTCACCCGGCCGTGGATGGGAGTGCGGGTCATCCCCGGATGGGCCAGCACGCTGCGCACCGGTGAGCCGCCGTCACGCAGCAACCGGTCGAGTTCGGCACCGAAGAGGACGTTGGCCAGTTTGGAGCGCGCGTAGGCGCGGGCTGGGGAGAGGTGGGTGTCCAGCCGGTCCGGGTTGAGCCGGCCGTACCGGGCGAAGTCGGAGGCCACCGTGAGCACCCTCGACCCGCTCCCCCGCTCCAGCACCGGCATCAGCAGCCCGGTGAGCACGAAGTGGCCGAGGTGGTTCACCCCCAGCGCCCCCTCGAAACCCTCGGCCGTGGGCGGCGCACCGGCGAAGCCGACTCCCGCGTTGTTGACGAGCAGGTCCACCCGGTCGTGGTCGGCGGCCAAGGCGGCGGCGAAGGAACGCACCGAGGCGAGGTCACCGAGGTCAAGCCGCCGTGCCTCGGTGGCGCCCACCAGTTCCGCGCTCGCCGCTCGCCCCCGTGCGAGGTCCCGGACGGCGAGGACCACGTGGGCTCCGCGTTCGGCGAGCACCCGGGCCATGACATGGCCCAGTCCGCTGGTGGCTCCGGTCACGACGGCGGTGCGACCACGCAGGTCGGGGATGCCCTGGGCGCTCCAGCGCTGGGACGGGGCAGGCATGGGTTCTCCTCGGCTAGGGGGACGTCGCGTTCCCACGCTACCGCACAAACGGATAGGCCCATCTATTCGGATGACTCCATCAGTTCTCGGGTCGTAGTCCCGCGACCAGGATGCCCAGGTACAGCCCGGCGCGGTCGTCGACCTCGGTGCCCGCGCGCACCGCCTCGTGCGTACCGATCAGCAGACGGCGCACGTCGTCGGGAGTGATCTCCGGCCGCACCACGCCAGCCCGGGTCGCCCGCTCCAACAGCGCCGCCAGCGCCGCCAACAGCTCCCGCACCCGCTCCCCCGTCTCCACGCAGGCGAACGCGGGACGGGTCAACACCAACCGGAGCCCCTCGTCGGCCAACTGCCCGCGCAGCACGCCCTCGAGGAACGCCACCAGCGCCGCCGCCGGGTCGGCCATGGACACCGCCGCCCGCGCCGACTCCACCAGCGCGTCCAGCGACCCCGCCACCAGCGACTCCAGCAGTGCCCCGCTGGTGGGGAAGTGCCGGTAGACGGTCCCCACCCCAACGCCGGCCCGCCGGGCGACGACGTTGAGCGGAAGACCGCCGTCCCCCTCCCGGACCAGCTCGCGCGCGGCATCCAGGATTCGATCGCGGTTGCGGGCGGCGTCCGCCCGCAACGGCCCGGGATGCACCGAGAAGGACTGCTCGCTCATGGCGCCGACGGTAGTCCGCGCCCGCCGGGTTCGACCAACACCGAGCCCCCACCCGACGGAAGGCACCTGGGACTGGCGGCCGCTTCGACACCGACCGACCACTGGCCCCGCGGGGGAGGAACTGGGCGGAGAGATCCCGGCACATCGCGACCGCCTCATGGACAGCCTCGAAGGACGGGACCGGGCATGCCACGACGACCCGCTCGCGGAGGCCGTCGTCCATGGGATGTCGTGGAGCGCGAGCGCGGAGCCGGGGAAGCCCACGTTCCTCCACTTCAGCAGGACCACCCCGGCGACTGGCAACCGCGGACGCGCCGGGGCGTTGCGGACGGGCCGCACGTCGGCGCATGGCTGGACGGGCGCATGGGGGGGCGAACGGACAGACGCCTGCGGCTGGCGTGAGGTGTCCGAGGCCGGCCCGATCCACTGTCACCGACTACTGGTCGGAGTCCTACGCCCCCGGACGGGACCACCTCGTGGAGCGCTGGTGCCCCTGCGGGGAGCAGGCCCGGGCGGGGACGGAGCTCAACCAAGGCCGGCGCACCCCGGTCCCGACTCCCCCGGCGTTCCCGCACGAAAAAACCCCAGGCCGCGACCTGGGGTACTGCTCCTCCGGTTGGACTCGAACCAACAACCCTTCGGTTAACAGCCGAATGCTCTGCCAATTGAGCTACGGAGGACCGTCTTCTGTTGTTGTCGGGCTTGCCGCCCGACTGGTGAATACTTTAGCGCACCCCTGGACCCCCGAGGAAAGCACCCCCCTACCTCCTCGTTGACCAGGCACGACGCCCCCGGAGGGCCGGGGAGGGTCATTCCTGGTGCTCCCGCTCCGCCGGTCCGCTGGCCGCCTCGGTCGGGATGATGCTGATGGCGCCCGAGGTCTCCAACACCGCGTACCGGATCTGGTGCAGGCCGTGCACGCCCTGGCGTTCCCGCGCCGCCGTGAGGATGTCGTCGATGGTGATGTGCTGGGTCGCCAGGTGCCGGTCCACGGGTTCCCCGTGGTCGACCAGGACGAGCGGAGCTCCCTGGAGCAGGTGGTCCACCCTCCGGAACCGCCACCGCAGGTAGTCGGCCGTGCGGTCGACGAACACCAGGGTCGTGATCACCAGCAGGGCGGTCGTGATCGAGAAGTCGTCCCCGAGGAGCGCCTGCTGGGTCGCCTCGCTGATGATGAGCAGCAGGATCAGGTCGAGGGTGCTGACCTGGGCCAGGGTGCGCTTGCCGGTGAGGCGGAGCAACACCAGGATGCCGAGGTACACGGCGGTGGTGGCGAGGACTGAGTGCACGGGTTCCTCCTCCGGGCGTCGGCATGCCCGACCAGGGCTACGGGTAGACGAACTGCCAGAACTCGACCCGGTTCCCGCCCGGGACGCTCACCCAGCCGGACCTGGCGCCCAGCCCCTGGGGAACGAGGTCGACGGTGATGACGACCTCAGACCCCTCCTCCACGAGGAAGTCGAACCGGACCGACTCCTCGGACGCGGTGACCTCCGAGGGCTCCGGCTCCAGCGACTCGACCTGGTTGTCCGCCAGGTAGGAGGCGGACACCCGCACCGAGACCGCCTCGACGTCGTCGGGCACCGGCACCCGCAGCCGCAGGTCGTTCTGCCCCGTCGCCCGGCCGAACCGCTCGTACTCCACGACGAGGCCGCTGCTGGCGTCGCGCACGGTCGCCCCGCTCAGCGGGCCGTCCCCCCACCCGCCCAGCAGGCCCACGAGGACGATCGCACCCATCACCAACCAACCGCCGTTCTGGGCGAACTTCTCCCACCGCAGGGGGCCCGGCCGGTGGTCCACCGGCCAGTTCGGGGGAGGGGCCTCGTCTGCGCCCACCGCACCTCCCCACGCCCGCCCGGACCGACTCCTCCGGGTCGTAGCGCGGGTACCCGACAGGACCTCGCACGCACCCGCGCCCGGCCGGCTTCACTGACCCGGGTGAAGGACGGTGCGGCGGGACCGTTCCTGCCGGGCCGTCACCACCTGGCCTCCGGCCAGGAAACGGTCCCCGCGGGGGCGGCGCTCAGGCGTCCCGGACCTCGACCCGGTCCTCCCCCACGCGCACCACCACGTGATGACGCTGGTCTGGCGTTCCTCCCAGCCAGCAGGACCGGTGGTCCTCCGCGACCACCACCTCCTCGGGGTGAGCCCGCAGGCGCCGGGCGAGGTGGTCCTTGACGGCCACGCGGATCAGCCGGGTCGCCCCGCGCAGGTCCGGTGGAAGCCCGTAGAGACCCGCCACCGTGCCCGGCAGCGCGTCCGCCGCCTCCACGTCGACCGCCGACAGCACGGTCGCCTCCCCGTCGGCGCGCGACAACCCGATCCCGCCCGCGTAGCGGCGCAGGCGCAGGAAGGTGCGGCGGTCGCGCAACGACGACTCCGGGAGCCCCGTCTCCACCAGCACGTCGACCATGCGGACGGCGACCAGCACCGCGCCGTCGGGACCGGTGAGCTGGATGTCGAAGGTGGGCAGCGCCGGGCCGGTGGGGAACCCCGCGAACCGCACCTCCAACCCCAGCGGGCCCACGTCCGGGATCTCCCCGAACAGGTCGAGGGACTCCACCCGGTGGGGGAAGCAGACCGCCGAACGGCTGACCCCGGGCGCCCACCGCCACAGCTCCTGGTGCGGGATGGCCTGGGGCAGGGCGTCCAACACGCCCTGGTGCAGGTGGCCTCGTGGTACCGATCCGGCCGCCGGGTCCACCACCGCCGAGGCGCCGGTGGAGCCGAGGGACAGCGACCGCAGGTAGTGGAAGCTGGGGCCGTGGAAGAGCGCCCCGGACTCGTAGGGGTCGGGTTGCGGAACGGCGTCCCGCAACGGCGCGAACGGCTCCGGCGGTGGACCTGGCCGGTCGCCCACCTGGGCCGTGCTCGTCGCCAACAGGTCGAAGCGGGACAGTTCGGCTCTCCTCGCCTCCCGCCAGACGGCGAGTTCGGCGGCGAGCCCGGCGGGGCGCCGTGCGACGGAGGTCCGCAGCCGCAGGGGCCCGGTGATCGGCGTCCACCTCCTGAGCCGCACCTCACGCAGGGACAGCACCCGGGCGCCGGTGTGTTCGGCGACCGCGCCGGCGAGCCGGTCGACGGTGGACATCAACGGCAGCGCCGGGAGGACCCAGGTGGGGCAGTGGTCGTTCAGCCAGCCGTCCGTGGCCGGGTCCAGGACCTCCTCTCCGACCGGGACGGCGGAGTCGGCACCCGGCGGTGTCCCCCCGGGGGAAGGACGGGGCGTCGTGCGGGCCGGGCGCGCCACGGTCGTCACACCGGCACCACGGCCCGGGACGACGTCCACTCCACCGCCTGGTCCTCCGCCGGAACCGGTGTCGCCGCCGGTGGCGGGAGCAGCGCCCTCGACGATGCGCATCCCGAGGTCGCGGACGTGGTAGATGCGGCGACCGTCGACCCACAACCAGGCCTCGGCGGTCGCGTACACGCCACGCTCGTCCTCGCCGAGGTCCAGCACGTCCAGCTCCACGGTGACGAGCCGGTCGGTCGCCAGGACCTGCCCCCGGTAGCGCCAGCTCACCCGCTGCCCCAACCGCACCGGTTCGAACCGGGGAGCGCTCATCACCGGCCGCGCCGTCCGCAGCAGGTAGTACTGGAGCAGCTGGCACATCGCCTCGACCCCCAGGGAACCGGGTTGGACCGGGTCCTGGAAGAAGTGGGCCTTGAAGTACCAGGCTTCGGGGTCGATGTCCTTCTCGGCGCGCAACCGCCCCAGGCCGGCGGGGCCGCCGTCCGGCCAGAACCCGGTGACCCGGTCGAGCATCCGCAGCATGGGGCCGGCGAGCCGCAGCGCGCCGGGCCGGGCGCTCCACTCCGCGAGG
>NZ_AGVX02000236.1 GCF_000239155.1 Actinoalloteichus spitiensis RMV-1378 | reverse complement strand
TGAAGTAGGCGGCCTCCGGGACGTCGTCGAAACCGACGACGCTGACGTCGGTGGGCACCCGGCGGCCGCCTTCGTGCAGGGCGCGCAGGACGCCGAGCGCGAGGTGGTCGTTGGCGGCGAAGACGGCCGTCACCTCCGGCGTCCGGGCGAGCGCCTGGCCGGCGCGGTAGCCGGCGGCGGCGCTCCAGTCGGCGGCCACCACGGGCGGCACCTCCGCGCCGCTCCGTTCCAGGGCGCGCCGCCAGCCCTCGACGCGGCCAGCGCTGTCGAACCAGTCCGGTGGTCCGGAGACGTGCCAGACGGTGTGGTGTCCGGCGTCGAGCAGGTGGCGGGTCGCCGCGTAGGCGCCGGACACCTGGTCGATGGTGACGAGGGCGGTGGTCTGGTCGGGGTCGCCGTCGACGGTGACCAGGGGCACGTCGGTGGGGACGTCGGCCAGCGCCTCGCTGGCCGAGCGGGTGGGGGCGATGACGACGATGCCCGCCACCTGGTCGTCGCGGTGGCGGTCGACGGCGTCGAGGATGGTCGTCCGGTCCAGGGCCCGGACCCGGCGGACCCGCACGGCGAACCCGGCGGTGTCCGAGGCGAGTTCCAGCGCGGCGAGCAGCGAGGCCGGGCCGTAGAGAGTGCTGTTCTGGGCGACGACGCCGATGACCTGGGATCGGCCGGTGGCCAGGGCCCGGGCGGCGCGGTTGGGGCGGTAGCCGAGTTCGTCGATGGCGGCGCGGACGCGGAGCCGGGTCTGTTCGCGGACGTGGGGGTGTCCGTTGAGGACCCGGGAGACGGTCTGGTGGGAGACGCCGGCGAGCCGGGCCACGTCGGTCATCGCCGGGTGCCGCGCCGGTCGTCCGCGCACGGGCGTGTCGTCCACTGGCAGCCTCGTCTCCGCTCGGAGCGCCACGTGATCATGTTAGCCGCGCGTGGCCGGTTCCGGCCGTCACGCGGAGGGCTGACGAGTCCTTCGCGACCTGGGCCTGGCGGGCGGGGGCCGGGTCGGCGAGCGGTGGTCCGGTCGGTCCTCCGCTCCAGGCGGGGCGGGTCGGGGGCAGCTCTGCCTGGTCACGCGGTGGCCGGCGGGGGCGGCCGGCGGCGAGCCGCCACGGCGGTCCCACCAGCGCCCGCTCCTCGACCCACCACCCGCGCCGCCTCTTGACCACGGCGCGTAGCACTCCGTAACGTCGCCGTCACCGCCATGTGTTAGCGCTCACATCCGTTGGTCCAGCCGCTCCCCGGGACTCGACACGAACGGGACAACGATGCCCCACGGACGACGCCCCCGCCCCGCCCGCCGCCGCTTCGCCGCCGTGGCCGCCGCCGCGCTCGCCCCGGCACTGGTCGCGGCCTCCCTCTGGTCCGAGACCGCCACGGCGACGCCGCACCCGGCTCCCCCCGAGCCGGAGACCGCGGCCGAGCCCTACGCCGGCTACCTCTTCGCCTACTTCACCGGCGAGGGCCGGCCCGACGGCGAACAGGTGTACTTCGCGCTCAGCCGGGGGAACGACCCGCTGCGCTGGGACGAGCTCAACGACGGCCGGCCGGTGCTGACCTCCACGCTCGGCGACGAGGGGGTCCGGGACCCGTTCCTGATCCGCTCTCCCGAGGGCGACCGCTTCTACCTGATCGCGACCGACCTGCGCATCCACGGCAACGGGGACTGGGACGGCGCGCAGCGGCACGGCAGCCGGTCGATCATGGTGTGGGAGTCCACCGACCTGGTGAGCTGGTCCGAGCAGCGGTCGGTCGAGGTGTCGCCGCCCAACGCCGGCAACACCTGGGCCCCGAAGGCGCACTGGAGCGAGGAACTGGACGCCTACGTGGTGTTCTGGGCGTCCAAGCTGTACGCCGAGGACGACCCGGACCACGCCGGAACGAGCTACAACCGGATGATGTACGCCACGACCCGGGACTTCGTCTCCTTCAGCGAGGCCCAGGTGTGGCACGACCCGGGCCACTCGGTCATCGACTCGGCCGTCATCGAACACGAGGGCGTCTACCACCGGTTCACCAAGGACGAGCGCGACCCCGACTCCTCGTCGCCGTGCGCCAAGTTCCTGGTGGCCGAGCGGTCGACGGAGCTGATCTCCACCTCGTGGGACTTCGTCGCCGACTGCGTCGGCCGGGCCAGCGAGGACTCCCCCGGCGTCGAGCGCGGCGAGGGGCCGGCGGTGTTCCGGGCGAACTCCGGGGACCGGTGGCACCTGTTCATCGACGAGTTCGGCGGCCGGGGGTACGTGCCCTTCGAGACCACGGACCTCGACTCCGGGCGCTGGACCATGTCCAGCGACTACCGCCTCCCGCCCGGTGCCCGGCACGGCTCGGTCATCCCGATCACCCAGGCCGAGCACGACCGGCTCGCCGGGGGCCCGGTGCCGCCCGTCGAGGCGGACGAGACCGGGCTGGTCGCGCACTGGCCGTTGGACGGTGCCGCCGGTGGGCCCGAGGCCGGGTCGCGGGCGGTCGACGTCTCCGGGCACGGCTACCACGGGACGCTGCACGGCGACGTGCGGTGGGTCGAGGACGCGCTGGAGTTCGGGGGCACCGACGGCCACGTCGCACTGCCCGACCACCTGCTGTCCGGGCTGGACGCGGTGACGGTGAGCGCCGACGTGTGGGTCGACCCGGCGCAGCCGACGCCCTACTTCCTCTACGGCTTCGGCAACACCGACCGGGCGGGGGTGGGCGACGGCTACCTCTTCGCCACCGGGGGCACCGAGGACAGCGGGCTACGGGCGGCGCTGGCCACCGGCGACTGGTCCACCGAGCAGCAGGTGGCGGCGGAGCGCGGTCTGCCCCGGGGCGGTTGGCGGCACCTGACGCACACGGTGGACGGCGGCACGGCCGTCCTCTACCTCGACGGGGTGGAGGTCGCCAGGAACGAGGGGATCACCATCCGCCCCGGTGACATCGGCGGCGGACGCACCACGGCCAACTACCTGGGGCGCTCGCAGTACTCCGCCGACCACCACCTCACCGGTCGGCTGCGGGACGTGCGGTTGCACAACCGTGCCCTGAGCCCGGAGGAGGTCGCCGGGTTGTCCCGCAACGGCACCGTGATCCGGGGGGTGGACCTGCCGGAGTTGGCGGTGCCGGCGGTGATCGACCCGGTGGGTGCCACGGTGACGCTGCCGGTGGAGCCGGGGACCCGGCGCCAGTGGCTGTCGCCGGTCTTCGAGCTGGCTCCGGGCGCGCGCATCTCCCCGGACGGGCGTCGTCGGGTGGACCTGCGGGAACCGCTGACCTACACGGTGACCTCGCCGTCGGGGGCGAGTCGGGACTGGACGGTGGTGGCCCGGGAACTGCGGACCCCGGTGCTGCCCGGCTACCACGCCGATCCCGACATCGCGGTGTTCGGCGACACCTACTACCTGTACCCGACCACGGACGGCTTCCCGGGGTGGGGTTCCACGACGTTCAGCGTGTTCTCCTCGAAGGACCTGGTGAACTGGACCGACCACGGCGTGATCCTCGACCTGGAGACCGACGTGTCCTGGGCCGACCGCAACGCGTGGGCGCCGACGATCGCCGAACGCGACGGCCGCTACTACTTCTACTTCACGGCCGCGCAGCAGGTCGGGGTCGCCGTCGCGGACTCCCCGCTGGGCCCGTTCGAGGACGTGGGAGCTCCGCTGGTGTCGGCGAACCCGGGTGGGGTGGGCCAGGCCATCGATCCGGCGGCCTTCGTCGACGAGGACGGGCAGGCCTACCTGTACTGGGGCAACGGCGCGCCGTTCGTGGTGCCGTTGAACGAGGACATGGTGTCCTTCGACCCCTCCTCGGTGCGCCGGCTGTCGGGCCTGGACGAGTTCCGGGAGGGGCTGTTCGTGGTGCGGCGTGGGGACACCTACCACCTGACCTACTCCATCGACGACACCCGCAGCCCGGACTACCGGGTGGGGTACGCGACGGCGGACAGCCCGTTGGGGCCGTTCACCAGCCACGGCGTGATCCTGAGGGGGGACCCGGCGCAGGGGATCCTCGGGACGGGGCACAACTCGGTGCTGCGGGTCCCCGGTACCGACGACTGGTACATCGCCTACCACCGGTTCGCGGTTCCCGACGGCGACGGTACGCACCGGGAGACGACGCTGGACCGGCTCACCTTCGGCGTGGACGGCCTGGCTGAGCCCGTGGTCCCGACGCTGGAGGGGGTGGCGCCGCACCCCGTTCCGGTGCTGTCGGTGGCCTCCCCGCTCGACCTCCCGGGCTGTGCCGGGACGCCGGGGCGCTGCGCGCCGGACGACGACTGAGCCCTCCCCGTGCCCACCGGTCCGGTGCGCAAACCGGTGGCCGGGCTGCCCTCCTCCTCCAACCCCTTGGGAGTACGCATGGCACGAGCACGCCGACATCTACCCCTGGCGCTGTGCGCCGCCGTCGCGGCGGCCGCGGTGATCACGGTGCCCCTCGACGCCGAGGCCCAGGACGCGACCGACTACACGCTGCGGGTGGATCCGCGCGGGGACGGCCCGGAGATCGCCGACCACATGTACGGGATCTTCTACGAGGACATCAACCGGGCCGCCGACGGCGGGTTGTACGCGGAGCTGGTCCAGAACCGCTCCTTCGAGTACGACCCGGTGGACCACCCCTCCTACACGGGGCTGACCGCGTGGACCCCGGTCTCCCTGGCCGGCGGTGCTGGCACCGCCGAGGTGGTGGACGACGAGCACCGGATGAACGAACGCAACCGCCGCTACCTGCGGCTGGAGCTGGCCGGCACCGGCGGGGCGGACGCGGCCTTCGGGGTCACCAACTCCGGGTACAACACGGGCATCGCGGTCCGCGAGGGCGCCGGCTACGACTTCTCGGTGTGGGCGCGCACCGACGCGCCGGGCGGCACCCCGCTGACCGTCCGCCTCACCGACGCCGGTGGTGCCGCGCTGGCCGAGCCGCTGCGGCTGGGGGGGGCC
>NZ_AGVX02000237.1 GCF_000239155.1 Actinoalloteichus spitiensis RMV-1378 | reverse complement strand
GGCGCCCCGCCGCTGCCGCAGCAGCGCCTCCGCTCGGCGGAATGCCTCGTAGCTGTTCTCAGCCGTCATACCGTTCCCACGCTACGCCCGGATCACGGCGTGTTCGACCGCCGTCCGGCTGGCTCCACCCGGGGCGGTGAGTCACCGACGGTGCTCGGGCGTCCTGCCGGGGACGTCCCGCCGTGGCCCCTGCCACCGCTACCGCCGATCGGATGCTCCCCGTTGGAGTGATCGACGGTGGGCCGACCGGGTCATCCGGCGGTACCTCCCCGGCGCGGCAGCGGCCGACCGGGCACCCCGTCACCTGGATGTGCGTGCCTCCACAGAGGGAAACTGGCGGCGGACTAGGCTCGACAGGAAGTCCGTACCGAGGATGGTGAGGAGCACAGGTGGCAGTCATCGAGCAGGTCGGCGCCCGCGAGATCTTGGATTCCCGGGGCAACCCCACCGTCGAGGTCGAGGTGGCGCTGGACGACGGGACCCTGGCACGCGCCGCGGTGCCCTCGGGCGCGTCGACCGGCGAACACGAGGCCGTGGAGCTGCGTGACGGCGACGCCGCCCGCTACGGCGGCAAGGGCGTCGAGCGCGCGGTGACGGGCGTGCTGGACGAGATCGGCCCCGAGCTGGTCGGGGTGGAGGCCATCGAGCAGCGGGTGGTCGACCAGAAACTGCTGGATCTGGACGGAACGCCGGACAAGTCCCGGCTGGGCGCCAACGCGCTGCTCGGCACGTCCCTGGCGGTGGCGAAGGCGGCCGCCGACTCCAGCGGCCTGGAGCTGTTCCGCTACGTGGGCGGCCCCAACGCGCACGTGCTGCCGGTCCCGCTGTTCAACATCCTCAACGGCGGCGCCCACGCGGACAACGACGTGGACGTGCAGGAGTTCATGATCGCCCCGGTCGGCGCCGGCTCCTTCCGGGAGGCCCTGCGCTGGGGCGCGGAGGTCTACCACACGCTCAAGTCGGTGCTCAAGGGCCGTGGCCTTGCCACCGGCCTCGGCGACGAGGGCGGGTTCGCGCCGAACCTGTCCAGCAACCGGGAGGCCCTCGACCTCATCGCGCTCGCCGTGGAGAAGGCCGGCTACCGCCTGGGCCGGGACATCGTCCTGGGCCTGGACGTCGCCGCCACCGAGCTCTACGAGGACGGGACCTACACCTTCGAGGGCTCCCCGAAGACGGCCGAGCAGCTGGCGGAGTACTACGCCGAGCTGGTGGCCGCCTACCCGTTGGTCTCGATCGAGGACCCGCTCGCGGAGAACGACTGGGACGGCTGGGTGCACCTCACCGAGAAGCTGGGCGCGAACGTCCAGCTCCTCGGCGACGACCTGTTCGTCACGAACCCGGAGCGGCTGGAGGAAGGCATCAGCCGGCGGGCGGCGAACGCGCTGCTGGTCAAGGTCAACCAGATCGGCACGCTGTCCGAGACCCTCGACGCGGTGTCCCTGGCCCACTCGCACGGCTTCAAGACGATGATGAGCCACCGCTCCGGGGAGACGGAGGACACCACCATCGCCGACCTGGTCGTGGCGACCGCCAGTGGCCAGATCAAGGCGGGTGCGCCGGCTCGCAGCGAGCGGGTCGCGAAGTACAACCAGCTGCTGCGCATCGAGGAGACCCTCGGCGACGCGGCGCGCTACGCGGGCGAGCTCGCCTTCCCCCGGTACACCCCGGAGGCGTAGGCGGTGGCCCGACGTGAGCGGGAGCGGCCGGGTCGGCGGGGCACGTCCTC
>NZ_AGVX02000238.1 GCF_000239155.1 Actinoalloteichus spitiensis RMV-1378 | reverse complement strand
TTCGGACCTGGAGGTGGCGCTGCTGCGGGAAGCGGGAAGGATCGGACCCGAGACCGTGATCGCGACCACCGTGCATGCCCTCCAGGTCGTCGACGAGGACCTTCCCGAGTCGGACCACGACGTCAGCGTGGACCTGATCGTCACCCCCGAGCAGGTGATCGAATGCGGCCCGGGGCGACGCCCGGTGGGGCTGATGTGGGAGCGGCTTCCCGCCGAGAAGATCGCCGCCATCCCGGTGCTGCGACGGCGCGCCGCGGACCGGCGGAGCCGCTCCACTCACCTGGGTGACGGACACCGACCCGGCCGGGGATGAGAACGTCATGATCGACGAGGAGAAGCGTGTCGGCTACCTGGTCGAGGCAACCGCGACGCGGGGGTGCAAGCGTGTCGCGGTTGGCCTGCTGGGCCGCGACGAAGCCGGTCGTCCTCTGCTGGGGGCGTGCAGCGTGGCCTACCCGTTCGTACGACTTCGCGGAGCCACACCAACGGGAGATCACAAAATGGTCACGCGCTAGCATCAGTGCAGGCGGTAAGGGTCTGCCCCGCGCAAGCGGGGGTGAGCCGGCGCGGATCAGCTTGGTCGGCGCCACGCAGGGGTCTGCCCCGCGCAAGCGGGGGTGAGCCGGACGTGGAGCGCATCGGGCGGCTTCTGCTGGAGTCTGCCCCGCGCAAGCGGGGGGTGAGCCGTCCGCCCGCCGGCAGATCGGATTCGATGGCTAGTCTGCCCCGCGCAAGCGGGGGTGAGCCGACTCCGCTCCGGCTCGTCTTGACGTCGAGGAGGTCTGCCCCGCGCAAGCGGGGGTGAGCCAGCTGGGGCACCCTTCTTGCTGTTCGAACGTCTGGTCTGCTCCGCGCGAGCGGGGGTGAGCCGTGCGCTGCCGACTTCCGGGAACGCGGGTCATCCGACGGGCTTTCCCGCCTGGGCATCCGCCACCAGTGAAGCCCGCGCGCGGGCAAAACCTGTTCGCTGGTCGGACTCCGGGCTCGGGCGCCCTCCCCCACTTTCCACACGAGGCCCAGGCGGTCGCTCAGGGCGTCACCTTTCGGTCCGGCTGGCCCAGAGCAGAACCGGCACCAACAGGAGGGCGAGGAGGCCGCCGGCGAGGGAGAGGACCTCGTAGCCGCCGGTCGCCATCACCACACCGGACATCGCGCCGCCGCCCGCTCCGGCGAGGGAGACGAGCACGTCGATGCTCCCCTGGGTTCGCGGCCGGTTCTCCGGGACGGTCGCGTCGACGACCAGCGCGGTGCCGGAGATCAGTCCGAAGTTCCACCCGATCCCGAGCAGGACCAGTGCGAGGATCAGCAGGCCGAGCGAATCGCCGGGGGCGAGCGCGGCGACCACGCCCGCCGCCAGGAGGGTCACGCCCGAGGCCGCCGCCATCCGGGTGCTGCCCACCCGGTCTACCAGCATGCCGGTGACCAGCGACGGCAGGTACATCGCCCCCACGTGCAGGCCGATGACGAGCCCCACGGCGGAGAGGTCGTGGTGGTGGGCGCGCATGTGCACCGGGGTCATCGTCATGATGGCGACCATCGCGATCTGGGTGAGGACCATGACGGCCGCGCCCACGACAGCGCCCACCCGTGGTTTCGGCGCCGCGTCGCGTGACCTCGGGTCGTCCCGGGCGCGTTCGGCCTCGTGGAGGGCGCGGGCCAGCAGGTACGGGTCCGGGCGCAGCAGGACGACCAGGACGAGCCCGGCCGCCGGGTAGGCGACGGCGGCGAGGAGGAACGGTCCGGCCAACCCGGGCAGGCCCAGGGTCGTCGCGAGCCGTCCGAGCGGATCGACGAGGTTCGGGCCGGCGACCGCGCCGAGCGTGGTGGACACCATCGCGACGCTGATCGCCGCGCCCCGGCGGGACGGGGGCGCCAGATCCGCGCCGGCGTACCGGGCCTGGAGGTTGGTCGCGGTACCGGAGCCGTAGACGAACAGGGACACGAACAGCAGTGGAACGGATCCGGTGGCCGACGCGATGACCACCCCGGCCGCGCCGAGTCCGCCGGCGGCGAAGCCGAGGCCCGCGCCGACCCGGCGTCCCCACCGTTGGACGCACCGCCCCACCAGGAAGGCGGCCAGTGCGGATCCGAGGGTGAACAACGCGGCCGGCAGTCCGGCCAGCCGGTCGGAACCCAGCATCTCCTCGGCCAGCAGTGCTCCGACCGTGACGCCGGCGGCCAGGCCGGCTCCGCCGAGGACCTGACTGGCGACCACGGCCCGAAGAGTCAGCCGGTGCACCCGGTGGCGGTCCGTTTCCCCCGGTAACGGCGTGGTCGCACTGTCCGGGGCCTCCGGGACTGTCAACGTCGATCTCCTTGTTCGGGCGGCATCCGATGACGCCGCTGGTTCCCCTCCGCCCCGTTCCGCCGGCTCCGCCGGGAACCGGCCCGCCGGGAGCGGCGCTCCTCATCCGTACTCGACGCCGCTCCGGTCGGACCTGTCCACGGGCTGGTTCCTGGGAGGTGGGGCGGGCTCCTCGGGTGGCGGTTCGATGAGGGCCCCCGGTGGTGATCGGGGCGCGGCGGGTCCGACGCGCGGCTCCGCCGCGACGTGCCGGTGGGGGTGGGCCGGGCAGCGGCCGGGCGACGAGGAGCCAGGGGTGGGATCAGTGGTCGTTCGCACCGGGACAGCCTCACGTGCCGGACAGCCGCCCGCGAGTGGCAGGAAGGACAACCTGTGTCAGGATTCGGCCATGAGTGGTGCTCCCGGGTGGGGGGAACGGAACGTCGAGCCGCACCGGGTGGTGGTGTTGGCGATCGACGAGGTGGTCGGTTACGACCTGTCGGTGCCCCCGCAGATTTTCGGTGCGGCCAGGCGCGGTGACCGCGACCTGTACGACGTGCGGATCTGTGGGGTGGACCGCCGACCGGTCCGGGTGGAGTCGGGGTACACGGCGGTGCTGGACCACGGCCCGGAAGCGTTGGAGGACGCCCAGACGGTGATCGTTCCGGGTACGCGGGCGAGGGGGCCGAGGGTGGCCGGGGCGCTCACGCCCGACATCGCCCGGGCGCTGGCGCGGATCCCTGCTGGTGCCAGGATCATGTCGATCTGCACCGGCGCTTTCGTGTTGGCGGCGGCGGGCCTGCTCGACGGCCGGCGTGCCGCGACCCACTGGGCGCACGTCGCCGCCTTCCGCCGGCTCTACCCCCGGGTGGAGCTGGACGAGGACGTGCTCTTCGTCGACGACGGGGACGTGCTGACCTCGGCGGGGTTGGGCGCGGGCGTGGACCTGTGCCTGCACGTCGTTCGGTCCGACCACGGCACGGCCGTGAGCAACCTGGCCGCGCGCTCCTGCGTCGTCCCGCCCTGGCGGGAGGGCGGGCAGTCGCAGTTCATCGAACGCCCGTTGCCGGAGACCGGGGAGGGCAGTACGGCGGCGACCCGGGACTGGGCGGTGCGGCATCTCGCTGACCCGCTCGACGTGGCCACGCTGGCGGGCCACGCCTCCATGAGCGTGCGCACCTTCAGCCGCCGGTTTCGGGCGGAGACCGGACTGCCGCCGGGGACGTGGTTGATCCAGCAGCGGATCTCGTACGCGCGGCGGTTGTTGGAGACGACCAGTCTCCCGGTGGACCGGGTCGCCGTCGAGTCCGGTCTGGGAAGTGCCGCGTCGTTGCGCGCGCACCTGAACGCGGCGATCGGCGTCAGTCCGCTGGCCTACCGGCGGACCTTCGCTCCCCCAGCCGGGGCGCCCCGCTGATCAGCCGGTCGGGGCACCGCGCACCCCCTGACCGCCAGCGTCGGGCGGTGCGCGGAAATCCGGGCGGGCCGTGCTTCGCGTCGACATCCCTCCCGGGGGCAGGTGGCCCCCGGGGGCGTGCGGCGGGACTGGTCGTCGCGTTCCCGGTATCCGGGCCGGGGCGGTGGTTGCCGTCCCGGTGGGTTCGCCTCGGCAACGCCCGCCAGTCCCGCGACTGGAGGGGGTCGTCTCCCTCGGCCCTGGGGACGTGGCGTCGTGGTGGCCGTTCCTCCGCCTTCCCCGTGTCCCGCCCTCGACGGTCCGGAGGGGGTCGCCGCGCCTGGCCCCACCCCGGTCGCCTCGGCGGCCGCCGCCCGGGGCGCGACCCGCCGCGAGCCGGTCCTGGTGGACGTCCAGCCGTCCCTTTGGTAGGGACTCCGCCCTGCGGCGGGCCGACATGGCAGGGCCGTCCGGCGTCTCACCAGGTGCTGTAGCCGCCGTCGGCGACGAGGACGTGTCCGGTGACCGCGCTGGCCTCGGCGGAGGCGAGGAATCGCACCACCTGGGCGATCTCGGTCGGTTCGGCCAGCCGTCCCTGCGGGATCTGACCGCGCCAGCCGGCGACCACCTCGGGGTTCTCGCTGCCGACGGCCTTGAGGATGTCGGTGTTGGTGTATCCGGGGGCGACGGCGTTGACGCGGATCCCCTCCGGTGCCCATTCGGCGGCCAGCGAGCGGGTGAGCGCGATGACGCCGGCCTTGGTGGCGTCGTAGCCGATGTGCGGATCGGCTCGGGGGGCGCGGAGGGCCGCCACCGAGGACACGTTGACGATCGCCCCTCCCCTGCCGCGCATTCGCCGGCCGAACTCCCTGGCCGTGTAGAACGGTCCGGAGAGGTTCACGGCGACCGTTCGGTCCCAGGTGTCGTCGTCGTAGTCGAAACTGGCGCCGCCCAGGACGATGCCGGCGTTGTTGACCAGGACGTCGACGTGGCCGTGTTCGGCGACGACCTGGTCGGCGAGGGCGGCGACGTCGGCGGAGCGGGTGACGTCCAGCGGTCGGGCCAGGACGGTGGCTCCGGTGGCGGCGTTGATCTCGGCGGCGGTGGTGGCGGCGGTGTCGGCCCGGATGTCGGCGACGACCACGGTCGCGCCCTGTTCGGCGAAGGACCGCGCGATGGCCGCGCCGATGCCCTGGCCGGCTCCCGTGACCACCACGACGTTCCCGTCGAACCGTCCTGTCATCGCGCGCTCCTCCCGGTATGGATGAGGTGGCGGTCACGGTATCCGTGTGGAGTGTCCTGTTCGGGCGGGCTGGGAGGGGTTCCGGGGGGGCCGGTGCCGGAACGTCGAGGCCGTCACGGCGTCCGTGCCGGTGGTGGCACGCGCTCCGCGGGCTGGTCCTGCTCGGGATACCGCTCCCCGGGGGCGCCGGCGGCGAGGCGGCCGTACCCCGCTGCGCGGCGCGGGACGTGACCGGGTGGGGGGACGCCCGTCGGTGGTCGGATCAGCGGGGCGCGGGGAGGAACCGCCGGGTCGGCCACTGCTCGCGCCGGTAGGCGCTGTCCCAGAACAGCCACTCGTACTCCGACGCGCGGGTGAAGGCCCTCGCCATGGCGGCTCGTTCGGCGGCGCCGGCGGACTCCGCCGCCCGGTCCACGGCCTGCCGGCACCGGGCGACGGCCTGCCCGAACTCCTCGTCGGCGTAGGTGTCGATCCATGCCTGGTAGGGGTGGTCGGTGGTCCGGTGCGCTCCGGTGCGCTGGCGGCGGACGATGTCGGTGCCGACCTCGTGGTAGACCCAGAAGCAGGGCAGCAGGCCGGCCATCAGCTCGCCGACCGAGCCGGTGGTGGCCAGCGCGGCCAGGTACGAGGTGTAGGCGAGGCACGTCGGTGAGGTTTCGATGCGGTCGAGGTCCTCCTGGTCCAGCCCGTAGCGGGCGAAGTAGCCAGCGTGGAGTGCCCGTTCCACCTCGATGGCCTCCCGGGCGGCTCCGGCGAAGAAGGCGACGTCGTCGACCTCCGGTGCGCGGGCCGCGGCGGCGGCCAGCGCGCGCCCGAACCCCACCAGGTACCGCGCGTCCTGGGCGAGGTAGAACTGGAAACGGTCCCGGGAGAGGGTGCCCTCGGCGAGTTCGACGTTGAACGGGAGCAGCGGCATCTCCCGCTGCAACGCGGCGGTCTCGTCCCACAGGCGCGCGGAGAATCCGGTCATGCCCGGCACGTTGCCAGGCCGCGTCGTTCCTGTCACCCCCGGTGCCGTGGACCTGGGTCGATGCGGAGGCGAGGGCGCCCTGGGTCAGGGCGCCGGCTGCTCGTGGTCCGGTGGGGAAGGGCGGGTGCGTGTTCCGACGTCGGAGGGCGGGGATCGAGGGCGGACCACGTCCCGGTCGGGTCCTCCTGGTCCCGTTCGATCCCGTCCAGTGCTCGCCTCGCGGCCTCGGCGGTGTCGCTCGGGGTGGTGTTGGGGCAGCGGACCGTGTCGGGCGCGTGGCGGTGCGCGGCGTTGGCGACGCGTTCGAACAGCGGGAGGTTCTCGGGTGCCGCGCGGATTCTGGCGCCGACCAGCACGCTGGGTCCTCGTCGGGTGGGTTCCCGCCCGACTCGTTCGGCTGACGTTCACCGAGAGGATCAGAGCCTCACCTCCAGCTCCGGCATCCCGGTCGCCACGGCACCGGGCGGAGGACCGGTCCTCGACGGGGACACCGACCTCCGGTTCGCCCTGCCCGTGCAGCCGGTCGAGACCAAATGGTGACGCGACCAGCGGGTGGGCTGGTGAGGTCTGTTCCGGGAAGCGCACGTCCGGTGCGGCCTGCCCGTCACCACCCTCCGGTCGAGCACGGTCCTGCGCACAGCCACCACGGTGGCCAGCTCAACGTTCCGGACAAGTGCACCCGCCTCGGGCACGGTCTCGTCACGGCAGCGTTCCTTCTACCGCGCGCATGACGAGGGGAACCGTCAACGGGCCCACGACGACGGGCTGGCCGTCGTCTTCACGACCGCTGCGGTCGTGGCGG
>NZ_AGVX02000239.1 GCF_000239155.1 Actinoalloteichus spitiensis RMV-1378 | reverse complement strand
CGGGAGGCGTTCCAACTGCCCTCGGTGGACCGGGCCGCCGCCCGCCGGACCTTCGACCTGGGCGTCGAGAGCCCCACGGCGCTCGACCAGGCGATGTCCGACGGGCGGGGGGTGGTCGTCGCGCTGCCCCACAGCGGAAACTGGGACATGGCGGGCCTGTGGGCCACCCACCGCTACGGGCGCTTCACCACCGTGGTGGAGAGGTTGCGCCCCGCGTCCGTCTACGAGCGGTTCGTCGCCTACCGGGAATCGCTCGGGTTCGAGATCCTGCCGGCCGACGGCGGACGGCGGACGATGATGACCATGCTGGAGCGGCTGCGCGCGGGCGGGCTGGTGTGCCTGGTGGCCGACCGCGACCTGAGCAGTTCGGGTGTGCCGGTCGACTTCTTCGGGGAGCGGACCAGGATGCCGGCCGGGCCGGCCTGGCTGGCCGCCCGCACCGGGGCCACCCTGCTCCCCGCGACGACCTGGTTCACGCCGGCGGGCTGGGGGTTGCGGTTCGCGCGGCCCGTGGAGGTGGCCGGCGGTGGGGCCGGGGTGGCCAGGGCGACCCAGGCCGTGGCGGACGCCTTCGCCGAGGAGATCGCCCGGCACCCCGCCGACTGGCACATGCTCCAGCCGCTGTGGCTGTCCGACCTGCCGGGCCGGGGCCGGCGGGACGAGCCGGCGGACACGGTTCTGGCGACCTCGGGGGAGCCGCGGCCGTGAGGGTCGGGATCGTCTGCCCGTACTCGCTGGAGGTGCCCGGCGGGGTGCAGGCCCACGTCGCGGACCTCGCCGCGACGCTGCGCGGCCTGGGGCACGAGGTCGACGTGCTGGCGCCAGCGGCCGAGGACGCCGAACTGCCCGAGTTCGTCACCTCCGCCGGCCGGTCGCTGGCCATCCCCTACAACGGTTCGGTGGCCCGGCTCTCGTTCGGGCCGAGGTCCTTCGCCCGGGTGCGTCGTTGGGTGCGGGAACACGAGTTCGACGTGCTGCACCTGCACGAGCCGGTGGCGCCCAGCCTCGCGCTGCTGGCGCTCATGGTGGCCGACGGGCCGATCGTCGCGACCTTCCACACCTCCACGCCCCGGTCGCGGGCGCTCACCGCCTTCCAGGGGGTGCTGCGGCCCTTCCTGGAGAAGATCACCGCGCGCATCGCCGTGTCCGACCTGGCGCGCCGGGTGCAGGTCCAGCACCTCGGGGGGGACGCGGTGCTCATCCCGAACGGGGTGGACGTGGGGTTCTTCTCCGAGGCGGCCCCGTTGCCCGGGTACCCGCGAGCCGGTGGGACGGTCGGCTTCGTGGGGCGTTTCGACGAGCCCCGCAAGGGGATGCCGATCCTGCTCGACGCGCTGCGCCGGGTCGCGCCCGACCGGCCGGACCTGCGGTTGCTGGTCGTGGGCCGGGGGGACGGCGACGAGCTGCTCCGGGCGGCCGGGCCGGAACTCGCCCCCCGGATCGACCTGCTCGGTCAGGTCGACGACGAGACCAAGGCCAGGGCGCTGCGCAGCGTCGACGTCTACTGCGCGCCCAACACGGGCGGGGAGAGCTTCGGCATCATCCTGACCGAGGCGATGGCCGCCGGTGCGGCGGTGCTCGCCAGCGACCTGGACGCGTTCCGCCGGGTCCTGGCGGGTGGCGGCGCGGGTGTGCTGCACGCGGTGGGTGACGCCGGCGCGCTGGCCGAGGAGCTGGCCGGGTTGCTCGACGACGACCACCACCGGGCGGGGACAGCCGCCCGGGGGCGCCGGCAGGTCGAGACCTTCGACTGGCCGGTGGTCGCCAGGCAGGTGATGCGCGTCTACGAGACCGCGATGGCCGCGGATCCCCGGCGGGTCGCCGAGGCGGACGGGGAGCGGGCCGGATGACGGTGACCACGCTGCTCACCCTGGCGCTGGTGCTGTTGGTGTCGTTGGTGGTGCTCGGTGGCTGGTCGGTGCTGGTCGCGAACCGGTTGAACCGGCTGCACGTCCGCACCGACGCGGCGTGGGCGGCCGTGGACTCGGCGCTGGCACGGCGGTCCGTGGTGGCCAGGGCCGTGGCGGAGGTGTGCCCGGACCAGGCGCTGGCGTCGCGGCTGCGCACGGCGGCCGACCGGGCGGAGACCGCCGGTCGTGACCGGCGCGAGGACGCGGAGAACGCCGTCGGGCGGTTGCTGGCCGAGTGGGACCGGGCGGCGCTGTCCCCGGGCCTGCGCGCCGAGCTCGAGGAGGCGGAGCTGCGGGTGATCCTGGCCAGGCGGGTGCACAACGACGCGGTGCGGGACACCCTCGCGTTGCGCCGGCACCGGGCGGTGCGGTGGCTGCGGCTGGCGGGTGGCGCTCCCCCGCCGACCTACTTCGAGATCGCCGAGCCCGAGGGCGGGTTGGACGCCGCCGGCGCGTCCCTGCGGTTGCGTCCGGCCGCCCGCGTGCTGCTCGTGGACCCTGGCGACCGGTTGCTGCTGTTCGAGGGCATCGACCCGGTCCGGCCGACCGCGCCGTTCTGGTACACCGTCGGCGGTGGCGTGGAGGAGGGCGAGAGCCCCCGGTTGGCCGCCGCGCGGGAGCTGACCGAGGAGACCGGCCTCGTGGTGGACCCGGCGGCGCTGGTCGGGCCGGTGTGGCGGCGGTACGCCGTCTACAGCTTCGACGAGCAGGAGACGGAGACCGAGGAGTGGTACTTCGTCCTGCGCGTCGACGAAGGCCTCGCGCCGGACACCTCCGGGTTCTCCGACCTGGAACGGCGTACCGTTCTCCGGCACCGGTGGTGGGGGCTGGACGAGCTGGCGGCGGCCGAGGTGACGGTCTACCCGGTGCGGCTCGCGGAGATGTTGCCGGAGGTCCTCGCCGGTGAGTGGGACGGCCGGACCAGGACCGTCCACTGACGGGCGTCGCGGTCGCGGTCCCTCCCGCTCGCGGGCTCCTCGTGCTCCCTCCCCCTTGTCGCGGTTCCCGGTTGGGGCGGTGGCCTCGGACGTCCGGTGTCGGTGGTCGTCGGGGTCGCGCTGCCGGGGAGGATCGGGGCGGCGGGCGCGGCCGGGCACCCTCCGCTCCCGCGTCGCGGCTGGTCGCCTCGGGTCGGCGGCGGAGCCGGGCGAGCGTCCCCCTTCCGGGGTCGGGGTGCCCTGGCCGAGAAGCCAGCGGTGACCCCCTGCGGGTGTCCTCGCGTCGCCCACCACCACCACCACGCGGGGGTGGTTCTCGGGGTGGCGGACGAACAGGGGTGGTGCGCAGGTTCCCCAGCGCCGCCACCAGGTCGGCGCGCAGGTGGGCGGCCGTCCGGGCGCGTTCGGCCGCCAGCGCCCTGGTCCGCGTCGCGAGCCAGGCCGCCGGGAGGGCTGGAGGTGCGGGGCCGGCGCTGGGCAGCGCGGCCACCGGCGTGCGCCGCCGCTCGCCGAGTTCGGCGCGCTGGGCGCGTGAGCCGGTCCTCGGGGCGGTGGGGGAGCTCACGGCCGGCTCCTGGCCACCGCCCTGGGGGCCAGCTGGCCGTCGCCGGGTCCTCGCGGAGGGGACTGGTGGGCGAGCCGGTCACGGCCCGGGTCTCCGCGAGTCCGTCCGCCACCTCGGCGAGGTGGGGCATCGTCGCGTCCACCATCACCCGGGGAGGTGTGCGCGCCCGTGGGGTCAGCTTCGGGACCGGGGTGAGCACCACGCGGGGGACCGGGTGGGTGCGACGGGTGTCGTGGTACCGGCCGTCCCGCCACACCGCGCTGGCGACGGGCGCCACGACGGCGGGGCGGGGCCGTGTCCTGGCGGTCGGTGTCCCCGCTCGGGGTTCCCCGGGGGGAGGGGTGTGGTGGGGGAGGCGGTCCCGTCGGGGTGGTCAGTCGTCCCGTGCCTCGTACCCCGCGAAGACGCGGTGGAAATCGGCGCGCCCGGAGGTCAGCTGGTTCAGTTCCACCAGGTACCTGCTCAGCTCGGCCTCCGGAACCTCGGCCCACACGAGGGTCCAGCCCGCCTCCGGGGCGGGTTCGGTCCCGAGCACCTGGGCGCGGCGTGCCGCGAGGTCCCCGAGCACCGGGCCGAGGCAGTCGTCGGGGGTGTGGATGGCCACCTCGTCGACCGGTTCCAGGAGGGGGAGCGCCACCTTGCTCGCCGCGTCGCGGAGCGCGAGCGCGCCGGCTGTCTGGAAGGCCGCGTCCGAGGAGTCGACGCTGTGCGCCCGCCCGTCCAGCAACGTGACCCGCACGTCCACCAGGGGTACCCCCTCGGTCAGGCCCCGGGCCATCAGCGCCCGGATCCCCCGCTCCACGCTGGGCACGAACTGGCGCGGGACCGACCCGCCGACGGTGAGGTCCTCGAAGTCGAAGCCCCCGCCCCGGGGGAGCGGTTCCACCTCGATGTCGCAGACGGCGTACTGGCCGTGGCCTCCCGTCTGCTTGACGTGGCGACCGTGACCGCGCGCCGGGCCGGCGAAGGTCTGGCGGAGCGGGACGCGCACGGGCTCGACGCGCAGGTCCACCTCGCCAGCCCCGAGTCGGGTGAGGACCAGGTCGGCGTGCCCCTCGCCCGTGCACCAGAGCACGAGTTGGTGGGTGTCCTCGTGCTGTTCGATGCGTACCCCGGGATCGGTCGCGGCCATCCGGGAGAGGTTCCTGCCGAGCAGGTCCTCGGCGCTCGGGTCGGCCGCGGTGACGGCGATCGGGAGCAGTGGTTCGGGCAGGGTCCACGGGCTGATCACCAGGGGGCGCTCGGGGGTCGACACCGTGTCCCCGGTCTCCGCTCCGGCCAGCTTCGTCACCGCGCAGATGTCGCCTGCCACGCACAGCCCGGTCTCCCGGAGTTCCATGCCCAACGGGGAGTGGATCCGACCGACCCGTTCGACCACCGCGTGCTCGGGACGCCCCGCTCCCTCGAGGCCGTGGCCCGCGACCCGTACCCGGTCGTCGGCGCGCAGTGAGCCGGAGAAGGTCCGGAGCAGGGTGACCGGACCGAGGTAGGTGTTCGCGAACGAGCCCACCACCTCGGCGAGCAGCGGACCGTCCGGGTCGCCGAGGGGAACCCGCTCGGGCGCGCCGTCCGCTCCGGTGACCGGCGGGCACTCCCGTTCGGCCGGTGAGGGCAGGACGCGCGTGACCAGGTCCAGCAGCTCGGTCAGGCCGACTCCCTCCGTCGCCGCGACGGGGAGGACCGGGTGCAGGTCCCCGGTGAGCACGGCCCGCGCCAGGTCGTCGAGCAGCTGGTCCTCGCGAGGGGACGCGCCGCGCAGGTAGGTCTCCAGCAGTGCGTCGTCCTCGCTCTCGGCGATGACCGCCTCGACGAGTTCGCGGTGCGCCATGGCGGGATCGCGGAGCCCGATCCGGCCGCCCCAGGGGTCGGCACCGTGGTCGAGGACCGGGTGCAGACCGGTCGTCTCGCCGTTGGACGCGGTCACTGGCAGGTACAGGGGGAGGATGCCGGGCCCGAAGGCCCTGGCGCACTCCACCAGCACCCGCTCCGGATCAGCCCGCCGGTGGTCGAGCTGGGTGATGACCACCGCGCGCGGTGTCCCGGTCCGGACGCACTCCCGCCACAGGCGCACGGTCGCCTCGTCGACGCCGCCGTGGGCGCCGACGACGAACAGGGCGGCGTCGGTGGCGCGGAGACCTGCGCGGACCTGACCGATGTAGTCCGGGTAGCCGGGGGTGTCCACGAGGTTGACGTGGGTGTCGCGGTGTCGGACCGGCGCGACGGCCAGGGCCACGGACCGCCGCTGGTGGCGGGCCGCGGCGTCCTGGTCGGTGACGGCGGTCCCCTCGTCCACGGATCCGGCCCTGGGAATGGTGCCGGTGGCCGCGAGCAGCGCCTCGACGAGGGTGGTCTTCCCACCGCCGGACGGGCCGAGGAGCGCGACGTCGCGGATCCGCGTGGTGTCCACGAGCGGAGTGGCGGGCCGTCGGCCCTCGTCCGATCGCCTGTGTGCCATCGTCCCGCACCTCCGACCCCTCGGGCGGGTGTGTGCCCCGCCGGCCTGTCCCTCCCGGTCGGTTACCCGTCGGACCGGGACGAATACGCGCCGTTCACCCCGGGCCGGTTCCGGGGGGAGAGGTGGTGCCGGGTTCGGGCGTCACCCCCGAGTGGTCTGCCGAAACGCGGTCGAACTGGCCACCTTGGTAGGCCACGTGCGACGTACCATGACTCCGACCAGGTAGGACGCGGTTCCGGTGGCCTGGCCGCCGGAACCGGGTGACGCGAAAGGCGCGAGGCAGTGAGCTCGGTTGACAGCACGACGACGGACCCCACGAACGAGCAGGCGGCGCCGGTGACCGGGACCGCCCGCGTCAAGCGGGGCATGGCCGAGATGCTCAAGGGCGGCGTGATCATGGACGTCGTCACCCCGGAGCAGGCCAAGATCGCGGAGGACGCCGGCGCGGTCGCGGTGATGGCGCTGGAGCGGGTTCCCGCCGACATCCGCGCCCAGGGTGGCGTGGCGAGGATGTCCGACCCGGACATGATCGAGGGCATCATCGACGCGGTGTCCATCCCGGTGATGGCCAAGGCCCGCATCGGCCACTTCGCCGAGGCGCAGGTCCTCCAGGCCCTCGGTGTGGACTACGTGGACGAGTCCGAGGTGCTCACCCCGGCCGACGAGGCGCACCACATCGACAAGTGGGCCTACACGGTGCCGTTCGTCTGCGGCGCGACCAACCTGGGGGAGGCGCTGCGGCGGATCGCCGAGGGCGCGGCGATGATCCGGTCGAAGGGTGAGGCGGGGACGGGCAACGTCGTCGAGGCGACCCGGCACATGCGGCAGATCCGGTCGGACCTGCGCCGTCTGACGGTGTTGGACGAGGAGGAGCTGTACGCGGCGGCGAAGGAGCTGCGCGCGCCGGTCGAGCTGGTGCGTGAGGTGGCGGCGCTGGGCAAGTTGCCCGTCGTGCTGTTCACGGCCGGCGGCATCGCCACGCCTGCCGACGCCGCGATGATGATGCAGCTCGGTGCCGAGGGCGTGTTCGTGGGGTCCGGCATCTTCAAGTCGGGCGACCCGGCCAAGCGCGCCGAGGCCATCGTGAAGGCCACCACCTTCTACGACGACGCGGACGTCGTCGCCAAGGTCTCGCGCGGACTGGGTGAGGCGATCGTGGGCATCAACCTCAGCGAGCTGCCCGAGGACCGGCGGTACGCCAGCCGGGGTTGGTGACGTCGTCGGCGCGACCTGGTTCGGGTGGGGGCAGGTCGCGCCTTGACGGCTCAGCGTTGTCCGGGGTGGGCCTGCTCCTCGTCCCTCAGACGTGTTCCATGATCAGCACGGCGCTGGTGCCGGTCTCCAGTGCCTGGTACTGGTGCGGTACGTCGCCGGGGAAGCTCGCGTAGTCGCCCGGGCCCAGGTCGATGACGTCGTCGTGGGGGCCGCAGCGCAGCCGTCCGCTGCTCACCACCAGGTGTTCGACCGTGCCCGGGATGTGGGGGTCGGCGTTGCGGGGGTTCCCGGGGTCCAAGGTGATGGTGTAGACGTCGCGTCGTGCCGCCGGGGGGCAGGAGGCCAGCAGAACCGCCTGGTAGGGAGCCGTCTCCGACCGCACGCCCGGGCCCTCGCCCGCGCGGACGACGCGGACCCGGGAGGTCGCGGGTTCGACGAGCCGGCTGAACGGCACCCCCAGCGCCACCCCCAGCGCCCACAGGGTCTCCACGCTCGGGTTCCCGCTGCCTCCTTCGAGTTGGGAGAGGGTGGACTTGGCCACGCCGGCGCGGCGTGCCAGCTCGGAGAGGGACATCCCCACGCGTTGTCGTTCCCTGCGCAACGCCCTGGCGATGGTCGCGAGGGGTGGGGCGTCGCCCGTGCCTCGGAGGGCCTCGGCCATTCGTTCGCTCCTTTGTACGATTGTTCGTTATGACGAACGATCTCCTCGTACCCAGGTTAGTGAGGCGGCCGCCGTGGTGAGCTCGTCGGTCCCCCGCGGCCAGGCCCTCGAGCCGGAAGTACGTCGCGACATCGCCGCGATGGCGGTCGCCGTCGGCGTCGTCGGCCTGTCCTTCGGCGCGATCGCGGTGGCCAGCGGCCTGTCGATCTGGTTGGCGGCGCTGATGTCCCTGCTGGTCTTCGCCGGCGGCTCGCAGTTCATGGCCGTCGGCGTGGTGGCTTCGGGGGGAGCGCCGCTGGCCGCGCTCGCCGCTGGTCTCATCCTCAACGCCCGCCACCTGCCGTTCGGGCTGGCGATCGGCCACCTGCTCGGACGCGGCCTCGCGGCCAGGCTGGTCGGCAGCCACCTGCTGATCGACGAGTCGGTGGCGTTCGCGCTGGCCCAGCGGGACCCGGAGCGGGCGCGCCGGGTCTACTGGATCTCCGGCATCACGTTCTTCGTCGTGTGGCAGCCGGCCGTGGTGCTCGGTGGTCTGATCGGCGGCGCCGTTGGTGACCCCGCCGTCTTCGGGGTGGACGCCGCGTTCCCCGCCGCGCTGCTGGCGCTGCTGTTGCCCGCCCTGCGCGACGCCGCGACCCGGCGGGCGGCCCTCACCGGTGGGGCGGTCGCCGTCCTCACCACTCCGCTGCTGCCCGCCGGTGTCCCGGTCCTGCTGGCCCTCTGCGGTGTGGCCCTGCTGCTGCCGCTGCCCCGTTGGGCGAGGGGGGAGTCCTCATGACGGTCACGACGATCGTGCTGCTCGCGCTCGGTACCTACGCCTTCCGGGTGGCCGGCCCCCTCCTGCGCGACCGGCTGCGGCTGTCCGAGGCCGCGCGGCGCGGGCTGGCCGTGGCGGCCACGACGCTGCTGACCGCCCTGATGCTCACCGCCGCGTTCACCGAGGGACCGGGGTTCGCCGGCTGGGCACGACCGATCGGGGTGGCGGTGGGCGGCGTCCTCGCCTGGCGACGGGCCCCCTTCGTCGTGGTCGTGCTGGCGGCGGCCGGAACGGCGGCGGGTCTGCGGCTGCTCGGTGTGCCCTGAACCGGCCGCCCCCGGGCCCGGCCGCTACCGGGTTCGCCCGCCCCGCACCCGCGCCTCCCACCAACCGCATGACTACCTACCATGTGACGTCGAGTGTTCTCCCAGCTTGGAGGTCTTCTCCGTGTCGATTGCACAGCCGGTCGTCGGGGTGCTCGCACTGCAGGGCGACGTGCGGGAGCACCTGCTCGCCCTGGCCGAGCAGGACGTCGTCGCGCGCCCGGTGCGCCGCCCGGAGGAACTGGCGGAGGTGCACGGCCTCGTTCTCCCCGGCGGGGAGTCGACCACGATGAGCCGTCTGCTGGACACCTTCGAGCTGCTGGAACCGCTCCGCGACCGGGTCGCCGAGGGACTGCCCGTGTACGGGTCCTGCGCCGGCATGATCCTGCTGGCCAGCGAGGTCCTCGACGGGCGGGAGGGGCAGCACACCCTCGGCGCCATCGACATGGTGGTGCGGCGCAACGCCTTCGGGCGACAGGTCGACTCCTTCGAGGCCGACCTGGACTTCGCCGGTCTCGGGCCGGGCGGCCACGAGGGGACGGCACCGCTGCGCGCCGTCTTCATCCGGGCGCCCTGGGTGGAGTCGCTGGGTGATCGCGTCGAGGTGCTCGCCAGGGTCCCCGAGACCCCGGCCGCCGGGCCCGCCGCCGGACGGGTGGTCGCGGTGCGGCAGGGCAACGCCCTGGCCACCGCCTTCCACCCCGAACTGCTCGCCGTGGACGGCCGGGACGGGCGGGTGCACGAGCTGTTCGTCCGCACCGTCCGCGAGGCCTGACCGGACGCCGCGCCCGAACGGAGGCGGCTCGCCTCGTCCGGGCGACCAGTAGGATCGGCACGGCTCCACGCAGCGCCCGGAGCGAAGGAAGACGCATCGCGACGAAGACGGAGGAGAGATGAGCGGCCACTCCAAGTGGGCCACGACCAAACACAAGAAGGCCGCCCTCGACGCCAAGCGTGGCAAGCTGTTCGCCAAGCTGATCAAGAACATCGAGGTCGCGGCCCGCAGCGGGGGAGGGGACCCGGACGGCAACCCCACCCTGTACGACGCCATCCAGAAGGCGAGGAAGAACTCCGTCCCCCTCGACAACATCGAGCGGGCGCGCAAGCGGGGCGCGGGCGAGGAGGCTGGCGGAGCCGACTGGCAGACCATCATGTACGAGGGCTACGGGCCCAACGGTGTCGCCGTCCTCGTCGAATGCCTCACCGACAACCGCAACCGCGCCGCTGGCGAGGTGCGCACCGCGATGACCAGGAACAACGGTTCGATGGCCGACCCCGGGTCGGTGTCCTACCTGTTCAACCGCAAGGGTGTGGTGATCGCGCCCAAGAACGGCCTGTCCGAGGACGACATCCTCCTCGCCGTGCTGGACGCGGGCGCGGAGGAGGTCAACGACCTGGGGGAGAGCTTCGAGATCGTCGCCGAGGCCGGCGACCTCGTCGCGGTCCGGACCGCCCTCCAGCAGGCCGGGATCGACTACGACTCGGCCGACGCCAGCTTCCTGCCGTCCACCACGGTGCCCCTGGACGCCGAGGGCGCCCGCAAGGTGTTCCGCCTCATCGACGCGCTGGAGGACTGCGACGACGTCCAGAACGTCTTCGCGAACTTCGACGTCTCCGACGAGGTGATGGCCGAGGTCGGCTGACGGCCTGGCCCGAGCGGACCGGTTCCCGGCGGTCGGGGCCGGACCCGCTCCCCGCCCCCGCCGCCCGTGCCCACGGGCGGTGGCGGAGCGGAGGGTCGTGACAGGCTCCCGCCACCCGGCGGGCCTCGTTCCGGCCCGAGGCGTCCCGTATAGGGTCGCCCTGACGGGAGAACTAGCGCGGTGTCCCGCCCGGAGGTGCGTTTCGTGGCCGATGACCAGGAGCTACGTCGGAAGCTGCGGACCGCCGCCGAGGAGGACGGCGTCGCGATCGTGCACGTCGCCGCGGAACGCGGCGCCCCGCCCTTCGCGCAGACCGTCGGCGTCTACCGCAGTTGCGGCATGCCGGAGGTCGTGGTGATCGGCCTGCCGCCCAAAGTCGCCCACGCGGTGCTCGGCACGTACTCGGAGCGGGCCCGCGCGGGGGAGAACTTCGTGCCGGGCCGGTGCTACGAACGGTTCCTCAAGGACCTGCCCGTCACCTTCGAGCGGGTGCACCGGGGCTTCTACGCGGAGTACTTCGGGCACGCCTTCCTGCTCAACCGCAAGGGCAACTTCCCCGCGCTGCAGATGATCGTCGCCGCACCGGACGGCTCCTGGCCGTGGCAACCGGACGCGCCCGGCGGGTTCGCCCAGTACCAGCCGGTGCTCACCGACAGCGGCCGCCCCGAGAGCTGGGTACCGGGGGAAACCGGGCCCTGACCGGCCGCACCACCCGCTCTCCAGCCGGGGCGCCCCCGACGCGGATCGTGCCGGTGTCGACACCGGGAACATGGCATGGCAGCCTTCTCCCGATGCCTGAGCTGCCCGATGTCGAGGGATTCCGTCGCGTCGTCGTGGAGCACGCCCTGGGCCGGCCCGTCCGGGATGTCGTCGTGTTCGACCCCGGGATCCTGCACGGCGTCTCCCCCGAGGACCTCGCCCTTGCCCTGCGCGGACGTCGGCTCGCTCGGGCCGACCGGCACGGGAAGTGGTTGCTGCTGAGCTTCCCGGACCAGCCCGGCTCGCCCGACGAGGACCGGCCCGACGAACCCGCCGGCGGGGCCCCGGCGGTCGACGCCCCCTCCGGAGGGGACGGGGCGGCCGGGGAGGGCGGTCGGGCGCGCGGCGGCCCCGTCCTCGCGCTGCACTTCGGGATGACCGGGTCGCTGCGCTGGCAGGCTCCTCCCGACCGGCGGCGCGGACACCGCCACGACCGCGTGCGGATCGTCCTCGACGAGGGCGAGCTGCGCTTCCGCGACCAGCGCAAGCTCCAGGGCATCTGGCTGGCCGAGGACGAGCGCGGCGTCGACGAGCTGCTCGCCGGCCAGGGGCCGGATGCCGCCACCCTCGACTTCCGCGACTTCGACGCCCGCCTGCCCCCGTCCCGCCGTGCCGTCAAGGCCGCCCTGATCGACCAGGGCGTCCTGGCCGGTATCGGCAACCTGCTGGCGGACGAGATGTTGTGGCGCGCGGGCATCCACCCGGACCGCAGCCTGGCTCGCCTGACCCCCTCCCAACGGCGGACGCTGCACCGCCAGCTGCGGCGGTTGCTCCCGCAGGCGGTCAAGGCCGGGCGGGTCCCCGACAAGAAGGGCTGGTTGACCGGGCTGAGGGACCAGCCGGACGCCGCCTGTCCCGTCTGCGGCACGGCCCTGGAGCACAGTCGGACCGCGGGGCGGTCCAGCCTGTGGTGCCCCCGCTGCCAACCACCGGGGTGAGGGCGTGCCCGTCCGGGCACCGGAGACCCGGCCGGCCCCTCACCTCGGGTGGTGGCGACGGCGGGCCGCAGCCCGCTGTGCGGAGCCGGGTGGGCGCGCCGCTCGCGGGGTGATCCGCCCGAACCGGTAGCCTGATCGCTCGAACTGGTGTTCGTCGAGCGGCGGGAGGCGAGGCGTGCGGGTGCTCGGCGTCGACCCCGGTCTGACCCGGTGTGGAATCGGCGTCGTCGACGGTGGCCACGGCCGTGCCGTGCGTTTCGTCGCCGTCGACGTGGTGCGCACGCCGGCCGACGCGGAACTCCCGGAGCGGCTGCTGGCCGTGTCCGAGGCCGTCGACCGGTGGCTGGACGCGCACCGCCCCGACACCGTCGCCGTCGAGCGGGTGTTCAGCCAGCACAACGTGCGCACGGTGATGGGCACCGCCCAGGCCAGCGGCGTCGTCGCCCTCGCGGCCGCCCGACGCTCGCTCCCTGTCGTGTTCCACACCCCCAGCGAGGTCAAGGCCGCCGTCACCGGCTCCGGGCGGGCGGACAAGAAACAGGTCGGGGCCATGGTCACCCGCATCCTGCGGCTGGCCGAGGCGCCCAGGCCGGCCGACGCCGCCGACGCCCTGGCACTGGCGATCTGCCACCTCTGGCGGGGGCCGGTGTCGGCGCGGCTGGCACGGGCCCAGACACAGGCGGCCCAGCTCGCCAGGGCCCATCGGGCCCGGCTGGCCGCGGCGGCCAAGAGGGAGGAATGACCGGTGATCTCCTCGGTACGCGGAACGGTGCGCTCCGTCGGCCTCGACCACGCCGTCGTCGAGGTCTCCGGCATCGGGTTCGCCGTGCGCACCACCCCGGCCACCCTGGCCGGGCTGCGTCGGGGTGAGCAGGTCGAGCTCGTGACCAGCCTCGTCGTCCGGGAGGACTCCTGGACGCTGTACGGGTTCGCCACCGACGAGGTCAGGGAGCTCTTCGAGCTGCTCCAGACCGTCTCCGGCGTCGGCCCCCGGCTGGCGCTGGCGATGCTGGCGGTGCTGGAGCCGGACCAGCTGCGCACGGCGGTGTCGGAAGGGAACCTGACCACCCTCACCCAGGTGCCCGGGATCGGCAGGAAGGGGGCCGAACGTCTCGTCGTCGAGCTGCGGGACAAGCTCGGCCCCGCCGTTCCCGCCGGTGGCGGGGACGGGGTGGCCGGGCCCGACACCGGCCAGCAGCGCACCCACGTGGTCGAGGCCCTGGTGGGTCTCGGGTTCACGGCGAAGCAGGCGGAGCAGGCGGTGGAGAAGGTGCTGGCCACCGACGGTGGCGGGGACACCTCGGGAATCCTGCGCCGGTCCCTGGCGGTGCTGGGGCGCAAGCGGTGAGGCGGGACCAGGCGGAACGACGTGGACACGTGGGACGGCTGACGTGACGGACGACTGGGCGGACCCCGACCTCGGCTCCGACGCACCCGGTGCCGGCCAGCGCGGAGGTGAGGACGCGCTGGCGACCAGCGCCGGACCCGGCGACCGGGACGTCGAAGCCACCCTCCGACCCCGCTCGCTGCCGGAGTTCGTCGGGCAGCCCCGGGTGCGTGAGCAGCTCGAACTCGTCCTCACCGGTGCCAGGAACCGGGGCGCCCCTCCCGACCACGTCCTGCTCTCCGGCCCCCCCGGGCTCGGCAAGACCAGCATGGCGATGATCATCGGGGCCGAGCTGGGTGCCTCGGTGCGGATGACCTCGGGTCCCGCGCTGGAGCGCGCCGGGGACCTCGCCGCCATGCTCTCCAACCTGGCCGAGGGCGACGTGCTCTTCATCGACGAGATCCACCGCGTGGCCCGGCCGGCGGAGGAGATGCTGTACCTGGCCATGGAGGACTTCCGCGTCGACGTGGTCGTCGGCAAGGGGCCGGGCGCCACGAGCATCCCCCTGGAGATCGCCCCGTTCACCCTGGTCGGCGCGACCACCAGGTCGGGCGCGCTCACCGGGCCCCTGCGGGACCGGTTCGGGTTCACCGCCCACATGGAGTTCTACTCACCGGAGGAGCTGGAGCGGATCATCAGCCGGTCCGCCAGCATCCTCGGGGTCGACCTCCGGCCCGACGGCGCCCGGGAGATCGCCGGGCGCTCGCGGGGCACGCCCCGGATCGCCAACCGGCTGCTCCGCCGGGTCCGCGACTACGCGGAGGTCCGGTCGGACGGCGCCGTCACCCGGGAGACCGCGCGGGCCGCGCTGCTGGTCTACGACGTCGACGAGCTGGGCCTCGACCGGCTGGACCGGGCCGTGCTCACCGCCCTGGTCCGATCCTTCGGGGGCGGACCGGTCGGCGTGTCGACGCTGGCGGTCGCCGTCGGGGAGGAACCGGGGACGGTCGAGGAGGTCTGCGAGCCGTACCTGGTCCGGGCGGGAATGCTCGCGCGGACACCCCGGGGCCGGATCGCCACGGCCGCGGCCTGGGAACACCTGGGCCTGCGCGCGCCGGAGGACGCGGCGGCCGCGCAGACAGCGGGGCGGACCGCCCCTGGCGCCGAGGGTTAGAGTGGTGACGCACGGCGATTCGGTGCACGCGCACGAACGGCATGTGTGCTCCCGGTAAGGGGCGGAACGCGGAGGGCCTCCCGGGGGCTGGCACACTGGGAATCGCAAACCCGAACAATCGGACGTGTCAACCCGCGTGGGCGTCCCCGAACGGAGAATGATGGAATCCTTCATCCTTCCGCTTTTCCTGCTGCTCATCGTGCTGCCGCTGTTCCTGGCGAGCCGGAAGCAGAAGAAGGCCATGCAGGAGATGCAGCAGCTCCAGGGCTCGCTGGAGGTCGGCGACAAGGTCATGACCACCTCGGGGCTCTACGCCACCGTCGCGGACACCACCGATGACGAGACGATCGGCCTGGAGGTGGCCCCCGGCGTGGTGACCACCTGGGTGCGCGCCGCCGTCCGCGAGCGGGTTCAGCCGCCGGCCGAGGCCTCGGAGACCACCGGCGAGTCCACCGACGAGACCGTCGGGCTGCCCGAGACCAACGGCCTGGCCAGCGAGCTGGCCGATGACAAGGACGGGTCGGACGCGGAGAAGGCGACGACCTCCGTCGGCGGCAAGGACGCCAAGAAGGACGACTGACCCGGCTGCCCGGGCTCCCCTCGGGCCCGGGTCCTCCAGGAGACGCCCGTGGCCGGCCTTCCACCGCCGGTGGGAGGCCAGCAGGCGTTCCCAGGGCGCGGCCGCGCGGTGACGTCCGGTCGTCCCGGCGCCCGCCGGGGACCGTTCGTCGGCGAGTCCGACCTGGCGGAAGACCTCGGCCCGCCCCGGCGTTATTCTCAGTGTCCGGAGGTGCTTCGGGGCACATGCGGGCGGTCCGCCGGTGGGCGGGCCGGGCAGAACGTCGAGAAGATCCTGGAGCGTGCCGTTGAGTCAGGACGTCGAGCGTGCGACCACGGCGGCCGTCCCCGCCACGGGAAACCGGCAGCCGTCGGCGACCCGACGTGTCCGGGCTCGGCTGGCCAGGAGGATCACCGCGCAACGCTCCTCCACCGTCAAGCAGGTGCTGGAACCGCTGGCCACCGTCCACCGGGAGCTGCACCCCAAGGCCGACCTCGCGCTGTTGCAGCGGGCCTACGACGTGGCCGAGGAGAAGCACCGCTCGCAGCGCCGCAAGTCGGGCGACCCCTACATCACCCACCCGCTGGCCGTGTCCACCATCCTGGCCGAGCTGGGGATGGACACCACGACACTGGTCGCCGCGCTCCTGCACGACACCGTGGAGGACACCGACTACTCGCTGGAGCGGTTGAGCGGAGACTTCGGTGACGAGGTGGCGCACCTCGTCGACGGCGTGACCAAGCTCGACAAGGTCAAGTTGGGCGCGGCCGCCGAGGCCGAGACGATCCGCAAGATGGTCATCGCGATGGCCCGCGACCCCCGGGTCCTGGTCATCAAGCTGGCCGACCGGCTGCACAACATGCGCACGATGCGCTTCCTGCCGCCCGAGAAGCAGGCGCGGAAGGCCAAGGAGACCCTGGAGGTCCTGGCCCCGCTGGCCCACCGGCTCGGCATGGCGACCGTGAAGTGGGAGCTGGAGGACCTCGCCTTCGCGATCCTCCAGCCCAAGAAGTACGACGAGATCGTCCGCCTGGTCGCCAACCGCGCGCCCTCCCGGGACACCTACCTGCGGGAGGTCATCCAGCAGGTGTCGGCCAACCTCGACCTGGCCCGCATCGGCGCCAAGGTGGAGGGCCGCCCCAAGCACTACTACTCGATCAACCAGAAGATGATCGTCCGGGGTCGGGACTTCGACGACATCCACGACCTGGTCGGGGTGCGCATCCTGGTCGACGAGGTCCGCGACTGCTACGCGGCGATGGGCGTGGTGCACGCGCTGTGGCAGCCGATGCCCGGGCGGTTCAAGGACTACGTCGCGCAGCCGCGCTTCGGCGTCTACCAGTCGCTGCACACCACGGTCATCGGTCCGGACGGAAAGCCGCTGGAAGTGCAGATCCGGACCCACGAGATGCACCGGACGGCCGAATACGGCATCGCGGCGCACTGGCGGTACAAGGAGACCAAGGGCACCCACCGGGGCAAGGCCGTCGAGGTCGACGAGATGGCCTGGATGCGGCAGCTCCTGGACTGGCAGCGGGAGGCCGCCGACCCGGGTGACTTCCTGGAGTCGCTGCGGTACGACCTGGCCGCCCGGGAGATCTTCGTCTTCACCCCCAAGGGGGACGTTGTCACGTTGCCGACCGGTTCGACGCCGGTCGACTTCGCCTACGCGGTGCACACCGAGGTCGGGCACCGCTGCATCGGTGCCCGGGTGAACGGGCGGCTGGTCGCGCTCGAACGGACGCTGGAGAACGGTGAGGTCGTCGAGATCTTCACCTCGAAGGCGGAGGGCGCCGGTCCCAGCCGCGACTGGCTGTCGTTCGTCTCCTCCCCCCGCGCCAAGGCCAAGATCAAGCAGTGGTTCGCCAAGGAACGCCGGGAGGAGGCGATCGAGACCGGCAAGGAGGCGATCGCCAAGGAACTCCGCCGGGTGGGTCTGCCGCTGCAGCGACTGGTCTCCGCCGACACGATCGGCGCCGTCGCGCGGGAGCTGCACTACACCGACATCAGCACGCTGTACGCGGCCGTCGGGGAGAACCAGTCCTCGGCCAAGCACGTCGTGCAGCGGTTGATGGCCCTGGTGGGCGGCGAGGAGCACGCCGAGGAGGAGCTGGCCGAGCGGTCCACCCCCTCCACGGTGCCGCACCGGCGGCGGGTCACCGGGGACGCCGGCGTGACGGTCAAGGGGATGCGGGACATCTGGGTGAAGCTGGCCAGGTGCTGCACCCCGGTTCCCGGCGACGAGATCCTCGGGTTCGTCACCAGGGGCGGCGGCGTCAGCGTGCACCGCACCGACTGCACCAACGCCGACGACCTGCGCGCGGCACCCGAACGCCTCGTCGACGTGGAGTGGGCGCCCTCGGCGTCCTCGGTCTTCCTCGTGGCCATCCAGGTGGAGGCCCTGGACCGGCACCGGCTCCTCTCCGACGTCACCAAGATCCTGGCCGATGAACGGGTGAACATCCTCTCCGCCTCCGTCACCACCTCCCGCGACCGGGTCGCGGTCAGCCGCTTCTCCTTCGAGATGGGCGACCCGAAGCACCTCGGCCACGTGCTCAAGGCGGTGCGCAACATCGAGGGCGTGTACGACGTCTACCGGGTGACCTCGGTCGCCTGATCGGGACCACACCCGGTTGTCAGGAGCGGGTGTGCTGGTACCAGGTGGGGCCGGCGTTCCGTGGGCGCGGCCCCTGCTCGCGGGCGCCGGGACCACCCGTGCGCGGCACCCTGGAAGACCGCGACCGGCCCGAGGTCGGCCACCCGGGACGGCCTGCTCGGGGACGGGGCGGAGGCCCCCGCCT
>NZ_AGVX02000240.1 GCF_000239155.1 Actinoalloteichus spitiensis RMV-1378 | reverse complement strand
GTGGGCCCGGGTCCGCAGGGTCACCGGGCCGTCGTCGCCGGGGACCACCCGGTACCGCAGGTGCGCCCCCTCGCCGGGCGCCAACTCGCCGATGGTGCGGTCGTCGAGGGCTTCGACCGTCCACCCCTCCGGTGCCACCAACGCCGGCCGCACGTCTCGTACGACCTCGCCGGAGTCGTTGACCACGCTCACCGTCATGGCGCCCTCCGCGCCGGCGGTGACGCCACCGGCGAGCAGGTGGGTGGTCACCCCCGCGGCCTCGGTGGTCCGCAGGTACGGTTCGCCGGCGGCCACCGCCGGACCAGCTAGGCCGGCGTCCTCGGACAGCACCAGCTGCGGCGGTACGCCGAACCGCCCCGTGCGCGGGCCCAGCACGGTGAGACCGCCACCGGCTCCCCGCAGGGTGACGGTGACCTCGCCGTCGGCGACAGCGGCCCGCATGTCCTCGACGTCGAGGTCGAGCAGCACCCGGTAGCCGTACTGCCCGGGGTGGAACCCGGACTCGTGGGACAACGCGCCCCTGGCGTCCGCCGGGTCGTCGGGGAGCACGACGGCCGCCGTCTCCACCACGGTGCCCGAACCGGACACGGTGGCGCTCAGGGTGGTCGGGAACACCCGTTCCGAGGTCTGGGGGAACGAGGTGCGCGGCAGCGACGGACGGGACGCGGCCGCTTCGAGGACCAGCTGGGCGCGGTCGAAACCACCGTCGCGCAGGTCCTCCGGAACGGTCAGCCGCCAGCGGAACTCGCCGTCACCCCACCCGACGACGGCCGACGCGCCGTCCTGGGAGAACACCTCCGAACCCTGGGGCCACTCCACCTCCGCGGTGGTCGGGTCGAGGGCCAGCGCCCCCGGCGGCTGTTCGGCCACCGGGCCCCACGCGGCCAGCACCGTCTGACCGGAGGCGACCGGTTGGCCGTCGGAGAGCAGCTCCGCGTCCAGCCGGCCGGCGACGAACCCGTCCGGTGGGCGGACCTCCACGGTCGTCAACTCGGTCACCGCGAATGGCTCGGGCGAGACCGGGACCTCCGTCCAGTCCGCCCTCGCCAGCTCCGCCCCGGTGCCGTCGGTGCCGGTCACCCGCCAGCGCAGCGCGGTCTCCCCGAGCTCCCGCCCGGAGAACAACGACGAACGCACCGCCAGCCGGACGGGGTCGTCCCCGGTCAGCCGTTGGACCGGGCGTTCCCCGACCAGCAGCACGTCGTCGGCGTTGGCCAGCCCGACCCCGCCCTGCGCCCCCTCGGCGTCGAGGTAGCCGGGCACCTGGAGCGTGCGGTCGTAGGCGGCCCACCCGTTCCACTCCCACTCCAGGTCGGTGAGCTCGGTGAACAGGTAGCCGCTCATCTTCTGCTCGGCCCGGAACAGTTCGGCGGTGTACCGGAACGGTGTGGCGACCTCCTGGTCCTTCTCCCGGCCACCGCTCCAGGGGCCGAACTCGGAGTTCATCAGCGGCTGCCCGGACTGGGTCCGCCCGTCCTCGAAGTTGTGCGTCGACCCGGGGTAGGTCTCGGACACGATCCGGTCGACCGTGGCCGCCCACTCGTCCCATGTGGAGTAGTAGCCGTGGAAGTCGTTGATGTCGGTGACCAGGTGGCCGTTCTCGCAGCACGGCGAGTTGTCCACCACCAGCCGCGTCCCCCGCACCAGTTCCGTGGTCAGGTCGAACATCCGCTCGATCCACGGCTTGGCGTCGTCCCTGATCGGTCCGCCCGGCGTGGCGTTGAAGCCCCATGCCTCGTTGAACGCGTCCCAGATGACGATGGAGGGGTGGTTGTAGTCGCGGTGCACGGCGTCCCGCAGGACCTCCTCCCACAACCGTTCGGCCTCCGGTCCGTAGCCGTCGTAACCGAAGTTGGGCTGGTCGTACCAGACGAGCAGCCCGAGGACGTCCGCCCAGTGGTAGTACAGCGGGTCGTTCACCTTGATGTGGGGGCGCACCGAGTTGAACCCGAGCTGCTTGGCCAGCGCGAGGTCGAACAGCACCGACCCCTTACCGGGGTTCTCCAGCTCACCGCCGCGCAGGTCGGCACCCTGGTACAGGCCCGTGTAGCTGTAGTTGCCCCACGGGTTGAAGTTCTGGTCCAACACCGAGCGCAGGTAGACGGGCCGGTTGTTCAGGAACAGGTACTGGTACTGCTCGGCCGGGTCGTCCTGTTCCTCGGGCGAGTGCCCGGGGAGCCATTCCCGGCTCACCGTGCGCAGCCCGAACCAGGTGTCCACCCGGTCCGAGCCCGCCTCCCCGGTGAGGCTCGCGTCCACCCGGTACAGCCAGGGCGCCTCCGGTTCCCACAGCCGGGGGTCGGGCACCTCGATGACCGCGCTTCCCCTGCCGTCCACCAGCGTCACCGTCGCCGTGGCCACCACCTCGCCGGCCGTCGGTTCCACGGGGACCGGCAGCCCCGGCGCGGACACGCCGTCCTGCCGTTGTCCGGCACGCGCTCCCGGTTCGCCGTCCTGGGCGCGCACCGCCAGTTCCACCGTCCCGTCAGCAGCGCCCTCCGCCTCGACGTCCACCGTGACCCGGGCTGCGGTGGCCTCCCGACCCTCGAAGTCGATCTCCGGCGTGGCGTGCACCGTGGTCAGCCGCGCGGCGTCGGCCGGTTCGATCCACACCGACTGCCAGATGCCGCCGGTGTCGGTGTACCACCCCATCTGCTTGCCCTGCGGGTACGGGGTGGTCGCCGAGTTGTCCGGCACCTCGACGCGCACGACGAGGGAGTGCTCGGCTCCGGGGTGGAGGGTGCCGAGGTCGACGTCGAAGGGGGAGTAGCCGCCGTCGTTCTCCCCGACGCGCCTCCCGTCGAGGAACACCTCCGCCCGCCACTCGACGGCGCCGAAGCGGAGCAGCGTTCCCCGGTCGGCCGGCCAGTCCTCGGGAACCGTCAGGTCCCGCTGGTACCAGACCGTTCCCCTGGCCTCGGCGAACTGGCTCGCGTACACCTGGTTGCCCGCGCGCCGCTCCTCACCGATCCCAGCGAGCGAGTTGTAGGCGAAGGGCACCCGCACCGCGTGCCCCCATTCGTGGTTCCCCTGGTGCCAGCCCTCGTCGACTCCGATGTCGGAGGGGTCGAAGTCGAGTGACCAGGTGCCGTTCAGCGAGGCCCACTGACCGTCCACTCCGGCGCGCCGGTCGAAGTCGGGGCGGGGGTAGTCCGCGTGCGGGACGGTGTCCGGGGTCTCCGCCTCCAGGGCGAGGGTTACCGGCGCGTCCCGATCCTCCAGCGGGTGCCAGCCGAAGGAGTAGCCCTGGCGCGCGGCGACCAGGGCCAACGCGTCCACCGGCACCCCGGGCACGGTGAACCTGCCCTCGGCGTCGGTGCGCACGGTGCTGGTCTGCTCGGTGACGTGGACGACCGCGCCGGGGAGTGGACGGCCGCTGTCCGCGTCGACCACCTGGCCGCTGACAGTGGTGGCCGGTTCGGCGTCGGCGGAACCGGGGGTGCTGAGTGGAGCCATGCCTCCCATGATGACCACGGCGGCGAGGATCGTGGTGGGACGACGTCGGGGCGGATGTGGTCGGGCCGGGGTGTCTGCGCCTTGCCGGGACCAATGCATGACTGGCACCTCTCCTGGTCGCTGCCGTTCGTTCAGCCCTTGCTCGTCGGGGTGGTCGCCGGCTCGGGTGTCCCGCGACCGGGTTCGCGGTTCGAGTGGTGGTGGTCGTGCCGGGCTTGCCAGCATCGGTGACCTTCGCTGTCGGGTGGCGAACCGACGCGGCCCGCCCGCTCGTCCGGGTGAGTCGGCGGCGAGGGCCGACCCGGCGTGGCGGGCAGCCGGCTGCGGTCGTCGACGAGCCTGGTGCCGGTGCCGAACGCCTGACCGGGGCCGGTGGCGGAGGGGTTCGGACGGGGACCGGTGCGTGCGGGTCCCGCTGGGGCGGTGGCGCCGGCGGCCGGTGTTGCCCGGCCACGCCCGCCCGGGCGGGTCGCCGGGGCCACCGGTCCGCGGGCTCGGGCGGTGGCGGGCGGAGTCGCAGAACCGGACACGGCGTGCCGCGAGCGGGCGGCCGCAGCCCCAGAGCGCTTGTCCCCTGCGGCCCGGGGCCGTCCCGTGGTCGGGGGCGAGACCCGCGTCGTCGGGGGCCCAGCGGGCGCCCGCAGCGGACCGGTGGCCCCGGGGTGCGCCGAGGAGCCGGACAGCGGTCGCCAGGAGAAGCCGTCGACGCTGATGTCGCGGTGGGATCGCGGGTGTCGGGCGGGTTCACGGGAGAGCGGAACGCGCAGCAACCCGCACCTCCAACCCGGCGAGGGCACGACCAGCTGGTGGGGTCGTGGTCGGCGGCGACGCCGACGGATCGAGCCTAGGGCGGTCCTGGCGGTGGTGGTCCCGCTGAGCAGGCGATGCCCCGACCGCTCGGACGGCGCAGCGCACCCGACGGGAACCGGACCCGGCTGCGCCGGACGAGTGAGTGGAGCCGGGCACCCGGTGACCCGCCGACCGCCGGGCGGGCGAGCCGCCGGCGAGGGGAGTGGCGCCGCCGCCGGGCGGCCCGGAGCCTCCTGCCCCGGCGGGAGTGTCCCGGGTACCCCGTGCCGGGTGATCCGCCGGCTGCGGACGGGACGGTGGGGCGGTGGGGCTGCCGGTGGTGCGCCCCGGTGACCGGTGCGTCGCCTCTGCTGGGCCGGTCGATCCGCACCCGACCCCGGTGGGCCGGTGGGGTCGCCGTGGCGCCGGGACCGTCGGTGACGGACGGCGAGGCCGGTCGGTCGTCGTGCCCGAGCAGGTGGGGTCCGCCGGCCCGTGCCGGGGCTGGTGGCGGTTCTCGTCGGGCCGAGAGGCCGAACCCACCAATTATATGAAACTTCAACTAAAATGGTGCTCGGGACGACGAGCGTCCCGAGTAGCACCAGGAGGGGCACCATGCCAGCCGTCACCGTCGAGAACACCCTGGAACTGCCCCGGATCGCGGAGGCCGCCCCCGAAGGACGGCAGCGCCCCGTGCGGTCCGTGACCACCGCACCCGCCGGCCACGAAGGCGAGGGGTTCCCGGTGCACCGGGCGTTCGCGGGCGTCTCGGCCGGCGTCCTCGACCCGTTCATCCACATGGACCAGATGGGCGAGGTCGAGTACGCACCCGGCGAGCCCAAAGGAACTCCCTGGCACCCGCACCGGGGCTTCGAGACCGTCACCTACATGATCGACGGCCAGATGGAGCACAGCGACTCCCACGGCGGTGGTGGGGTGATCGCCGACGGCGCCACCCAGTGGATGACGGCCGGCAGCGGCATCCTCCACATCGAGAAGCCGCCGGAGCACCTGGTCATGTCCGGCGGCCTGTTCCACGGCATCCAGCTCTGGGTCAACCTGCCCCGCGCCAACAAGTGGAACCCGCCCCAGTACCAGAGCATCGAGGGGGGCGAGACCACCCTGCTGTCCTCACCCGACGGGGGCGCCCTGGTCAGGGTGATCGCGGGAGAGGTCGACGGACACCGCGGCCCCGGCAACACCTTCACCCCGATCACGCTGCTCCACGCGACCCTCAGCCCCGGTGCCCGCCTGGTACTGCCCTGGCGCACCGACTTCAACGCGCTCGTCTACGCCCTCTCCGGGCGCGGCGGCGTGGGGGAGGAGCGGCGCCCCCTGCGCGCGGCCCAACTCGCGGTCTTCGGAGCGGGTGACCTCGTCACGGTCGAGGCCACCGACCAACCCGACAGCCGCACCCCCGACCTCGACGTCCTCATCCTCGGCGGCCAGCCGATCCGGGAGCCCGTCGTGCAGTACGGGCCCTTCGTCATGAACTCGAAGGCGGAGGTCATCCAGGCCTTCGAGGACTTCCAGGCCGGCCGGATGGGCGTCATCCCCACCGAACGCGTCCCGCACACCGGCCAGGACCAGGCGCCCCCGGCCCGGGAGGACTGACCCGGGGCGCCCGGCTGCCGGTCGCGTCGCCCGTGCCCCACCCGGTGCCCTGCGGAAACCGCCGGCCCGGCGCCCTCGCGGACCAGGCCCGCTGCGGGAGGGGCGGCGCCCCACCGGAGCACCGGACCCGCTCCTCCCCGTGGCTTTCCACCACATGGGCGGTGGTGCGGGCCACGGCGGTCGACCAGGACGGCTCGCCC
>NZ_AGVX02000241.1 GCF_000239155.1 Actinoalloteichus spitiensis RMV-1378 | reverse complement strand
CCCCCCCCCCCCCCCCCCCCCCCTGCCGCTGGCTGCTCACGAACCGCTGGACGTACCGGTCGCGCAGGGCGCCGAGAAGATCGTCCTTGTTCGTGAAATGGAGGTAGAAGGTTCCCTTCGCGACGCCGGCACCAACCGTGATGTCATCGACCGTGAGGGAGTCGATGCCGTCCTGAAGCACGCGTGATTCGGCGGCGTCGAGCAATTCGCTGCGGCGCTGCTCGCCCGGTTTCGTGCGTGCCACCTCATCCCCTTTCGGTCCGGAACAGCGTATACAACGCGGTCCCGTGCCGCACACAGCGCTGTTAGCGCCAACTGTAGTCATTCACGTGACTGCCGGTCAGTCATGTCAATTGTAGGGAGAGACGATGCGGGGCACTGAACACGGTGTCGTACCCGGGACCGGGAACGGACCGACCGGGCAGGTCGGTCCGGCGGAACCGGGTCAGCTGGGACGCGCGCACCGGCTCGGCGTCATCACCGCGCTGTTCCTCGTCGCCGACATCGGCTACTCGTTCTTCTTCGGCGCGCTCGGCACGATCCTGCTGGGACGGGGGGTCTCCCTGGGCACCGTGGCGCTGATCAACCTGCTCGGCGTCGTCTACTTCAGCCGGTTCCTCATCGGCCCGGTGATCGACCGGTTCGGCTCGGTCCGGTTCGGCCACTACCGCGCCTGGCTCCTGTCGACGCAGGTCGTGCTCGTCCTCTTACTCGTCGTCCTCGCCGGGCTCGACCCGGTGGGCAACCTGGGGCCGACGCTGGTGCTGATGACGCTGCTCCTGGTCATCTCGGCCTTCCACGACACCGCGATCAACGGCATGGCGGTGCGCCTGTTGCCGCCGAGCGACTACGGGGTCGCCAACGGCATCCAGGTGGCGGCGGCGAGCCTGTCCATCCTCATCGGTTCCGGCGGCGCCCTGTTCCTCTACTCCCACGCGGGCTGGACGACGACCCTGCTGGCCCTGGCCACGGTCTTCCTCATCCCCCTCGCGGTGCTGGCCCGGCTCGTCGAACCGGTCGTGCGGCCCGCCGACCGGTCGGAGCCGTGGCGGGCGCTGCTCAGCTTCTTCCGCCACCGCCGGACGGCGGTCTGGACGCTGCTGGTGATCCCGGTCTTCCTGCTCGGCGACTGGCTCGCGTCCGCGCCGCAGTCGGCGATGCTCCTGGCGGTCGACTGGTCGCTCGACGAGATCGCGCTGGTGCAGTACACCCTGGCGGTGGCGGCGCAGGCCGGCGTGGCACTGGTGGCGGGCGCCCTGATCACGCGGTTCGGCCGTACCGCACCCGTCGTGGTGGCCGGGGTGGTGGGGGCGGTGGCGACGGCCTGCCTGCTGCCCCTGGCGTTCGGGGGCGGCGGGTACGGGCTGACCGCCGGGGCGCTGGTGGTCATGGCGGTCGCCTACGGGGCCAAGATGACCTGGGTGTCGACCATCTCGATGGAACTGGCCAGGAAGAGCTCGGCCGCCACCGACTACACGATCCCGATGTCCATGATCGGGATGTGCCGGATCGTCCTCAGCTCGGTCGGCCTGGGGCTGGCGGGGCTCACCGGCTACCCGGTCCTCATCGCCAGCTCGGTCCTGGTCATGCTCGTGGGCGCCGTCGTCGCGCTCGTCTGGACGAGGCGGCACCTTTCCGCAGCGGCCACGGTGGGGAGCTGAGGCCCGGCGGAGCAGCCGATTCCGACGCCGACTCCGGTGGGAAAAGCGCCGGAACAATGTCGCCCGCCGGCGGGGGGAGCGCCACACGAGGCGTAGCCGGCACGCGGCCCCGAAACCGGCGGACGAATAGGGCGTCGCAGCCTGTTTCCGGCTTATGACTCTCAGTGCGGAAATGCGATTCCCGGAAATGGTCGTCGTGCGGAAACGCGTCCGCCGGCTTTGTCGGGGTCATGCTCCGTGCCGCCTCAGCGCCGACTCCCGGTACCCACCAGGGTCGTGGCGTCCAGCTCGGTCACGTCGTCCTCGGCGAGCAGGTGCAGATAGCGGTTCCGGACGGCTTCGACCCCCTCCTCGTCGAGGGGGTCGAGGGCCGCGCGGAAGCCGGAGCCGAGGACCACGAGCCAGGCGATCTCGGGCGTCATGGGCAGCCGGTGTTCGTGGACCCGCACCACGACGTCGTGGAGATCCCGCTCCCGCAGCCAGCCGGTGAAGCCGTCCACGGTCCTGACGTCCCGCTCCGGGGGCGCGGCCGCGGGCGGGCCGGCGGGTGGGGTACCGAGCACCTCGGAGACGGCCCTGCCCAGTCGCACGCCTGCCGCCTCCATCGCGCCGCGTCGCCAGATCGTCAGCCCGACCCGGCCCCCGACCCGTGCCCTGCTGACGAGGTGGTCGGTGCCGGCCGCCATGTCGGGGAAGAAGAAGATGCCGAGCACGGCCTGGACGACGTCGTACCCCGAGGGTTCCCAGGTGGTGACGTCGGCCGAGGTGGCGCGGAGCTGGGGGAGGTCGGCGGCGTGCCGGCGGAGCTGGTCGACCATCGGCACGGAGACGTCCACGGCGTCCACGAGTCCGTCCGCTCCCACCAGGCGCGCGGTGGGCAGCGCGGAGGCGCCGGTGCCGCAGCATGCGTCCAGGACCCGCTCACCGGGCCGGAGGTCCAGGGCGGCCACCGTCGCCGCCCCGATCGGTTCCCACAGGTGGGGTCCGAGGTCGTCGAAGTGGGCCGTCGCGGAGTCGAAGGAGGGGCGGTCCACCGGAAGTCGATGCGCGGTCATGTCGCTAACGATAATCGTTTCAGGTTCGGCCCGGGGTCGCTTCTGGTGAGGTCGCCTCCACCGGGCCTTCTCGCCGGTCCGCCAGCGGCGCCGCTCCGACCGGTGACCGCCTCCAGGGCAAGTGAAAATGAAAACCGTTGTCGTGTAAGGTCCCACATGGATGCCCTCCCATCCACGAGGGTGGTGCCCCGCCGAGGGGCACCACCCGGGGCGTCTCCCACGCCCCCACCAGGTGGACGAGAGCGTCGCTCTACCGGGTCCCGGTGTCGGGGCACCACCGCCACCGCAGGTCGTCGACACGAAGGAGAAGCGCATGAAGGTCCGCAGGTCACTGCGATCGCTGAAGAAGAAGCCCGGGGCTCAGGTCGTGCGGCGCCGGGGCAAGGTGTACGTGATCAACAAGCGGGACCCCCGCAACAAGGCTCGCCAGGCGTGAACCCGGGCCCGTCCTGGGCGCGCGGTGCGCCACGCCGGAGCTCGGCACCGGTGCCCTCCCGCAGGTGAGCGCCCGGCCCACCCCTCCACCGGCCGCTCCCGCCCGCCACCGGGACCCGCCACCCGGCGCCGGCGCTCCGGAAACGAGCGACGTCGAGCTGTCCGTGCTGGGCTGGCGCCGGGCGGGATCGGGCGAACCAGGTTCGCGGGGGGACGGACCGCGACATGCGTGCTGGAACCGGACCCGCTCGCGCACCGGACGCACCTGCCACTGGCGCCCCCGGGGCTCGCGCGGCAGG
>NZ_AGVX02000242.1 GCF_000239155.1 Actinoalloteichus spitiensis RMV-1378 | reverse complement strand
GACGGCATCCCCGCCCCCACCCACCCCGACGTCCACACCGGGCCGCCGGCGGCGCGGGCACGGCAGGCCGACCCCGAGGCGCACCTCGCCACCCGGCTGCCCCCGCGCCGGGCCGCCTATCTGATCAGGACCTCGGGGTCCACCGGGCGGCCCAAGGGGGTCGTCGTGGAACACCGGTCGCTGGCGGCGTTGGCCGGCCACCACCGCACGGCCCTGGGCGCCGGCGAACCCGCCCGGCGCCACCGCGTCGCGCACACCGCGCCGGTGAGCTTCGACGCCGCGCTCGACCCGGTGCTGCTCATGATGCTCGGGCACGAGCTCGTCATGGTCGACGACGCCACCCGCCGGGATCCCGAACGACTGGTCGACCTCCTCCGCGACCGGCGGTGCGACGTGCTGCCCACCACCCCCTCCTACTTCCGGCAACTGCTGGCGGCCGGGGTGCTCGACGGCCCCGACCCGCCGCTGGCGCTGGTCCTGCTCGGCGGGGAACCGGTCGACCAGGCGTTGTGGACCCGGCTGCGCACCGCCCCCGGGGTGCGGGCGTGGAACCTGTACGGCCCCTCCGAGTGCACCGTCGACCCGGTGGTGGCCGACGTCTCCGGCGGTGCCCTGGTCACCCTGGGGCGCGCTGTTCCCGGATCTCGCGGCTACGTGCTGGACGGGCGGCTGCGCCGGCTCGGCCCTGGTTCCACCGGTGAGTTGTACCTCGCCGGGGCCTGCCTGGCCCGCGGGTACCACGCGCGTGCGGGGCTGACCGCCGAACGGTTCGTCGCGGACCCGTGGGGGGCGCCGGGTGACCGGATGTACCGGACGGGAGACCTGGTGTCCTGGTCCCCTTCCGGGGTGTTGTCCTTCCTCGGCCGGGCCGACGACCAGGTCAAGGTCCGTGGGGCGAGGGTGGAACTCGGTGCCGTCGAACGAACGCTGCTGCGGCACCCCTCGGTGCGGGAGGCGGGCGCCACGACCCGGCGCGACGCGCAGGGCGACATCGCGCTGGTGGCCTTCGTCGTCCTCGACCCGCCCGCCGGGTCGGGGACCGGGGTCGCGGGGCAGCCGCGCACGCCGCCCACGACGGCCGAGTTGCGGACCTGGCTCGCCAGGACCCTCCCCGAACACCACGTGCCGTCCCGCCTCGTCCCGCTGCCCGCCCTGCCCACCACCAGCCGGGGAAAACTCGACCGCCGCGCCCTCGCCGAGCTCGACCTGGCACGGGAGGAACCCCGGAGCGAGCCCACCACCGAACGGGAGGCGGTGCTGTGCGGCCTGTTCGCCGATGCGTTGTCCCTGCCCGCTGTCGGAGTGCACGACGACTTCTTCCTCCTCGGAGGGCACTCGCTCCTCGCGAACCGGTTGCTGCGGAACATCCGGCGGCGGCTCGGTGTCCGCTGCTCGATGCGCGCGGTGTTCGACACCCCGACCGTGGCCGGACTGCTCGCGCGGCCCGAGTTCCAGGACGCGAGGTGACCACGCCGTGACCGACGACCACGCCCATCCCGCCCCCGACCCGATCCGCCCGACTTCGCCGCCCGCCGACCAGGACGGCGCTGGTGCTCCGCCGACACCCCCGACCCTGCGGGCCTGCCTCGACCTCCTTCCCCCCGGGGCACCGCTGGTGGACGGCCGCTCCGTGGAGGAGGTCCGGTCCGGCGCCGACCGGGCCGCGCGGCTGTTCACGGCCGCCGAGGTGCGGGGGAGGGTGACGGGCCTGCGCATCGCCAACGGCGCCCCGTGGCTGGTGGCGTTGCTGGGGTTGCTGGAGGCCGGCGCGGCGCCGTTGCTCGTCGCGGCCGACACCCCCGTCCCGGAACTGGAACGCGCCCTGCGGCGCGCCGGTGGCGACCGGTGGGTGCGGGCGGTGGACACCGCCGGCCGCCCGGAACTGGAGGCGACGACCTCCCCCACCGCGCCGGCCGGGACGGGCGCGCCGCCGGTGCCGGCCGGAACACCCCCGCCGGTGCTGATCACCACCTCCGGGTCGACAGGAAGCCCCAAGAGCGTCGCCCGCACCCAGCGGTCCCTGCTGGTCGAGGGCGCGCACTACCGGGACCGGTTCGGGGTGCGTCGCGGTGACGTCCTCCTGCTCCCGCTGCCACTCCCGCACGCCTACGCCCTGAGCTGGCTGGCCTGCGGGCTCCTCGTCGGAACCGACGTCCGGTTGCCCGCTCCGACGGCGCTGCGCGCGGTGGACTCCGTGTTGCGGACCGAGGCCACGGTGGCCGCCCTGGTTCCCTCGGTGGCCCGGCTGCTCCTCACCAGAGCCGCCGGCCGTCCCGCTCCGGACGCCGCGCCACTCCGCGTCGCCGCCCTGGGAGCCGGAGCGGTGGACGGCCCGCTGGCCCGCGACTTCCCCGCCGCCTACGGCGTCGGGCTGTCCCGGGTCTACGGCTCGACCGAGACGGGGGTGATCGCCACCGCGTCCCCCGACGTGCCCCCGCTGACCGTGGGCCTGCCCGTGCCGGGAACGGCGACCCGGGTGCTCGACCACACCGGCGAACCCGTACCCCCCGGGGCGGAGGGCACCCTGTCGGTGCGGATGGACCACCTCGACGGGTGGGTGGACACCGGGGACGTGGTCGTCCAGGACGAACACGGCGCCCTGACCGTGCTGGGGCGCCGGTCCACGGCGATCCGACGCGGGGACCGCTGGGTGTCACCCACCGAGGTCGAGGCCGTGCTGCGGGAACACCCCGGAGTGGGGGAAGCCCGGGTCACCGGGTTGCGGATCGGTGCGGCCGGGGACAACGCGGTGCTCGCCGAGGTCGAGACGACCGGCCCGGTCCCCGCCGACCCGGCGGAGCTGATGCGTTTCACCCGGGCCCGGCTCGCTCCCTACAAGCTGCCCAGCGAGATCCGCCCCGTGCTCAGCTTGCCCCGGGGGCCGTCCGGGAAGGTCCTGGCCCGGCCCCGGTACCGGCCGGCGGAGCCGGCGGCGCTGCTCGCCGCGGCCAGCGCGCAGCGCGTCTCCGACGTGGTGTTCGCGCTCGCGCGGTCCGGTGTCCTCGCCGCGCTCGACGGCACCCGGGACGCGGTGGAGGTCGCCGCCGACACCGGCCTGCCACCCGGGCAGGTGGAGGCGCTGCTCGCCACGGCGGCCGAACTCGGCCTGGTGCTCCGGGGGCCGGCGGAAGGCGGGCGGGCCGTGCCACCGGGGTCCACCGACGCGGTGTGGGCGGCGATCGACGAGGAACAGCGCCGCCGCGCCGATCCCGACCTCCCCGCGTCGGTCGCCGCGCCACCCGGTGCGGGCACGCCACTGGTCCGCGGCGCGCGGCGGATCCTCGCGTTGCGCCGCGTCGTCCTGCTCGGCAGCGTGCGGGACCGGGTCCGGCGGGCACTGGCCGCCGCCGCACCGGCCCCCGGCTGCCGGGTGCTGGAGGTCAGCGCCGACGGACCGCACTGCCTCACCACCCTCCTCGCGCGCGACCCGCACGCGGAAGGTGTGCTGCTGGACCTGGCGGCCGCCGATCCCGTCTCGGTCCCGGACCGGATCACCGTCGTCCACGAGCTCCCCCCACCGCGCACCCCGGAGCGGTGCGCGGACGAGGACCTGCGGGAACCCGCCGAGGGGAGCGGGGTCGTGGCGGGCCCGGCGGCGCGGGCCGCGCGGTTCGACCTCTGCGTCGTCCGGGACGTCGTGCACCACCCCGGACCGGGGGCCGAGGTGGCAGCGTTGCTCGGGGCGCTGCGCCCGGGCGGGACGCTGCTGGTCGACGACCTGTTCACGGAGGACCTGGACGGCGACGGCGGGGCGGCGGCGGACCGCGTCTCCAGCGGCGAGACGCTGTGGACCGGCGCCCACGACCTCGCGGCGGGCCTGCGCCGGCTGGGGGCGGTCGACGTGCGGGTCGGCGCGGACCACGGCAACCCGGGGCAGGTCGTCGCCCGTGCCCCCACCACCCCCACCGGACCTGAGGAAGGACGGCCCGCGTGAACCACGACCACGACCACCTCGAGAACACCCTGCGGGATGTCCTGGTGTCCACCCTGGAGCTCGGCGTGCCACGCGACACCGTGCCCGCGCGGGGGCTGCTCGACACCCTCGGCCTGGACTCGGTGTCCTGCGTCCGGTTCCTGCTGGCCGTGGAACGCGAGTTCGACATCGAGATCGGCGACGAGGACCTCACCCCCCAACTGGTCGACGACCTCGCCGTCCTGGCCGACTACGTGCGGGCCCGGACGTCGACGGCCAACACCGGCTGACCCCTCCCGGCGCCGCCGCCGCTCTCGGAGGACGTCGGCACGGGGGCGGTGTCCGGTCGGCCTCCCCTGGGGTGCGCGCCCGCCGCGCGAATGCGCACGGCGCCGGCCACGCCGGGATGCCCGGGAGGGAAGCGGCCCCTCCCGAGGAGGCCGCGAGGCACCCGTCGCCCAGCACACGGTCAGCAGCACCCGGTGGCACCTGCCCGAGGGGGACTCGACGGACTCGTCCCCGCGACCGGGCCGGGGCAGGGGCTCCCGCCCGTGGACGCGGCCAGGCCCCCTCGCGCCGTCGCCGCACCGGGACGGGCGTTCAGGGCACGCCGAGGTACCCGCGGTTCCCGGCGTGGTCCTCACCGGACGGGCGCACCGGGCGGGCGGTGGGACAGCTGGGCGAGGTGGTGGGAGGTCGCGAAGGCGATCCACGCCTGCGCGGTACCCACCGAGATCCGAGGATCGGTCCGGCACCGGTGGAGGCACCGGTCGCCCCAGGAGAAGCCCGGTCCCGCGTAGTCCCGGTGCCCGACCACGTCCTCGGCGACCTCCCGGAAGTAGCGGGCCGAGGCCCCGCTCGGGACCACGCGTCCTGTCCTGCCCGGCACCCGGCGGGCGACGGTCAGCCGGTGCCGGAGCAGCGTGTAGTGCAGGTAAGGGTTCGGTGGAGCCTGCGGGGACGGCTTGGACAGGGAGGGTGCGGGGTGGACGGCGCCGTAGTCGCCGTACCGCAACGGGAATCCGAGCTCGGGGTGGACCTGCTCCCACAGGTCCACCTCGGCCAGGGGGCGGACCACCCGGTCGTGCCCGCTCCGCTGCCGTGGTGTCGACCCGGCCAACAACGTCATCGAGCCCAGCGGGACCTCCCCCGCTACCCACCGCCCCAGCGAGACCACGCTCCGGACCCGCCAGGGTTCCACCCGCTCCACGAAACCCTCGTCGAGGACGAGGTGCAGCCCACCGGTGGGCAACCCGAGGCTGGTGCTGAGAGCGCGCAGCCGGGCCACCAGCCACGCCGGGTCGTGCTGGGAGGCGGAGCGGCAGCGCACCGCCACCGGCCGCGCCTGGTGCTCCAGCAGGTTCCGAACGTGCCGCCGCTCGCGGTCGTCGGCCGTCGCCGCCACGACGGGGAGGAGGAGAGGGGCGTCGGGCCTGATCAGCCCCAGCGCGTCCTCGATGCGCCGTTCGAGTTCGCCGAGCGGGTCGCCGAACCGGGCGAGGGCGCTGTCCGGCCCCAGGTGGGTGGGGTCGATCCACAACGGACGGCCGTCCCACGCCGCCCGCTTGGCCGCGTCGACGAGCCCCGCCACCTGCCCGTCGTCCCGGCTGAGCTCCACCAGGATGTCGACCGGCCTTCCGGTCGTCGGTGTTTCCCGCAGTGCCCGAAGCTCCGCCTTCCTGCATTTCACCGCGAGCACCGCGCCCGCTCCGGCCGTCACGAGGGGACGGCGGTGTCGCACCCACCGGGCGGTGCGGCCACGCCCGAGCACGGTGGCGGATCCTGGGAGTGACGACGCCGTTCACCCACGCCCGCGTCCTCTCCCGGCCCTCCCGGCACGGGCCGCGATCGTCAGCTCTGGTCCCTGCCCTGGCTTCCAGGTTCCCAGGTGGACGCCTCGACCTCGATCGGCCGAACGGGTGCGCCGGGGCATGACATGGCATCGGTGGACGCTGGTCGCCGGGCGCGGGGGCTACCCGGCCGGGTCGGTCGCGGCCCCGGCATCGGCGGCCGCCTC
>NZ_AGVX02000243.1 GCF_000239155.1 Actinoalloteichus spitiensis RMV-1378 | reverse complement strand
GCTGGGGGTCGGGGCTCCTCGCCGCCGCAGCGGTCGCGGCGGTCGTCGCGTTCGGACTGCCCGGGCGCTCGCTGGAGGACGGCACACCGATGGCACAGCCGCCAGCCACCACCACGACCCCGTTCCCGACGGAGACCGGCGCCTCGCCTGGAGCGGGCCCTCTCGCCCTGACCGGCCCCGAGGACATCCAGGCCAACTACGGGGCCGCGATGAACGCCGAGGACTACGGTCCGTTCGGCGACGAGGCCGCGCTCACGGCCTGCCTCCGGGCGAGCGGGGTCCCGGACGCCGCCGTCCTGGGGTCGCTCTCGGTGGACTACCAGGACGAACCGGCGGTGATGGTCGTCATGAGCGGCGGCGACTTCGGCAGCTTCCGCGTCGTGATCGTCTCCTTCGACTGCGGCCCGGACTCGCCCGGCCTGCTCACCCAGACCGAGATCAACTAAGACCACGACCACCGGGAGCGCGGAACGGTGCGGGCCGGGCCCCCGCACCGGCCGGGCGCCGCCGTCGCCCTCACCACATGCTGGACCACGGCGGGAACACCCACGCCTAGGATCGCGTTACAGCTCGATGTCGGTGTGGCGATGCCAGGTCGGCCGACAGCACAGCGTGATCCCGCAAGCGAGTCGGTGGAGGCGTCAACTTGTCCGAAGTCCGCAACCTCATCATCGTCGGTTCCGGCCCCGCCGGCTACACCGCGGCCGTGTACGCGGCGCGGGCGCAACTGAACCCGCTGGTCTTCGAGGGAACCCAGTTCGGTGGCGCCCTCATGACGACCACCGAGGTGGAGAACTACCCGGGCTTCCGCGAGGGCATCATGGGCCCGGACCTGATGGAGCAGATGCGCCAGCAGGCCACCCGCTTCGGCGCGGAGCTGCGCGCCGAGGACGTGGAGGCCGTCGACCTCTCGGGGCCGGTGAAGACGGTCGAGGTCAACGGGAACACCTACCGGTCACGCGCGGTGGTCCTGGCGATGGGCGCGGCGCCCCGCTACCTGGACGTCCCGGGCGAGGAGCGGCTGCTGGGACGCGGCGTGTCCTCCTGCGCCACCTGCGACGGGTTCTTCTTCCGCGACCAGGACATCGCCGTCGTCGGCGGCGGGGACTCGGCGATGGAGGAGGCGACCTTCCTCACCCGCTTCGCCCGCAGCGTCACGATCATCCACCGCCGCGAGGAGTTCCGGGCCTCGCGGATCATGCTCCGCCGCGCCGAGGAGAACGAGAAGATCCGCTTCCTGACCAACGCCGTCGTCAGCGAGGTGCTGGGGGAGGACACCGTCAGCGGGCTGCGCGTGACCGACACCAGGACGGGTGAGGACTCGACGCTGGACGTCACGGCGATGTTCGTGGCGATCGGCCACGACCCGCGCAGCGAGCTGGTCCGGGGCCAGGTGGAGCTGGACGACGAGGGTTACGTGCGGGTGGAGCACCCGAGCACCCGCACCGGGCTCGACGGAGTCTTCGCCGCCGGTGACCTCGTCGACAACACCTACCGGCAGGCCATCACCGCCGCCGGGTCGGGGTGTTCCGCCGCGATCGACGCGGAACGCTGGCTGGCGGCGTACGAGCCGACCGCCGAGCACGTCGGCGGCGGTTACGGCCCGGGCGAGGACGCCGTCCCGGTCAGCTGACCCACCGGCCCCAGGCACTTCGAGGCCGGTGGGGACGGACTCCACCGGCGGACACGTAGCGACAAGGAGAGACGACTATGGCCGGCAACACCATCGAGGTCACCGACAAGACGTTCGCCGACACGGTCCTGACCAGCGAGAAGCCCGTTCTCGTCGACTTCTGGGCCTCCTGGTGCGGGCCGTGCAAGATGGTCGCCCCGGTGCTGGAGGAGATCGCGGCGGAGTACTCCGAGAAGATCACGATCGCCAAGATCGACTTCGACTCGAACCCGCAGACGGGCCGTGACTACAAGGTCATGTCCCTGCCGACCCTGATGCTGTTCAAGAACGGCGAGAAGGTCAAGGAGATCATCGGGGCCAAGCCGAAGGCCGCCCTGGTCAAGGAGCTGTCGGACTACCTGTCCTGACCGCCTCGTCCGCCGCGCTCGCAGGGGGATCGGTGCCTGGCGCCGATCCCCCTCCGTGTTCGGGTAGCCTGCCTCACGGGTCCGACCGGGGCCGCCCCGCGCGGCCGTGAACGCTCGGGCACGCAACCCCGGCCGACTCCGGGTCCGTCCCCGACGTGACGCCGCCGGATGCGATCCGGAGCCAGCACGACAGCCCACGTCGGGCCAACCCCTCCCCGTCGAACGACAGCACCGCAGCACCGCCCTGGAAGATCAACACCGCGAGCGGGGGCACCCGGGAGAGTGACGGCCCGACATGTCGACCCGTGGCCGACAGGGCACAATAAGTTGTCCGCCTCCGCGCCGAACGACTTCGGCGCCTCTAGTCGAGCGAGGAGTACATGCAACTGCTCCACCGCGGTGACTTCGGTCCGGCCGTCGCCGAGATCAAGGCCAATCTCGCAGCCCAGGGACTACTACCCGAGGGCGAGGGCGCCCCTGCCGGCGGCGGCCAGCACGCCGACGGGCGGCGGGAGGAGCACGTCTACGACGCCGTCGTGGAGCACGCCGTCCGGGTGTTCCAGCAGCAGCGCGGTCTGATCACCGACGGCATCGTCGGACCGGCGACCTACCGCGCGCTCCGGGACGCGCGCTGGCGGCTGGGCGACCGGCCCCTGGCCTACCTGGTGACGCAGCCCACGACCGGCGACGACGTCGTGGCGCTCCAGGAGCGGCTGTTGGAACTCGGCTACGACGCCGGCCGGGCGAACGGCATCTTCGGCGGGCAGACCGAACAGGCCCTGCGCGGCTTCCAACGGGACTACGGCCTGGTCGCCGACGGCGTGTGCGGCCCGGAGACCCTGCGCGCGCTGCGGCAGCTGACCCCCAAGGTCCGGGGTGGCCGGCCCGTGTTCCTCCGGGAGCAGGAGCGGGTGCGCACCGCCGGTCCGCTGCTGCGGGGCAAACGCATCGTCCTCGACCCCGGCCACGGCGGGGCGGACCGGGGCATCTGCGTCGACGGCGCCTCCGAGGCGGACCTGGTGTGGGACCTGGCCCGCCGGCTCGAGGGGCGCATGGTCGCCACCGGCATGGAGGCCCTGCTCACCAGGGGTCCCGACTCCTGCCCGCAGGAGTCCGACCGCGCGGCCTTCGCCAACGACGCCGGAGCGGAGCTCTTCCTCTCCCTGCACGTCGACGCGAACTCCTCCCCCCGCGCCCAGGGCATCGCCTCCTTCCACTTCGGCACCGGGACCGGTAACGGCACCACCTCGACCGTCGGGGAGGCCCTGGCCGGCTACATCCAGCGGGAGGTGTCGGCGAAGACGGGGATGGTCGACTGCGGCGCCCACCGGAAGACCTGGGAGGTCCTCCGCCTGACCCGGATGCCCGCCGTCCGTGTGGAGGTGGGCTACCTCACCAACCCCGAGGACCGGGCTCGACTCCTCGACCCCAACTTCCGCGACATCGTCGCCGAACGCATCCTGGTCGCCGTGAAACGCCACTACCTGCTGGGCAAGAACGACCAGCCCACCGGCACCTTCACCTTCGACGACCTGCTCCGCCACGAGCTCGCCAAGATCGACTGAACGCGTTTCCCGCCGGCCCCGGGTCGACCGGTGCGCCGGCGGGAAACGTTCAGCCCGGTGCGGGGACCGGGCCACCAGCGCCACCCCCGTCGAGGGGTTCCCTCCGCCGGCTCAGCGGCCCGCGGAGCCGGCGTCCACCCCGGCCGGGCCCACACCGGCGGTGGTGACGGTGACGGAGTCCAGGAGCCGTTCCAGGGCCGCCTCGACATCGGCCTGCCAGGAGAACGCGGACCTCAGCTCCAACCGCAACCTCGGCCAGCGGGGATGTGGACGCACGGTCTTGAAGCCGACCGAACGCAGGAAGTCCGCCGGAACGACGCAACCGGCCTGGTTGTCGGGCAGGGCGTTGCCGAACGCCTCCACGGCCTTCACCCCACGTCGCGTGAGGTCCCGGACCACGGCCTGGGCCAGCATGCGCCCGAGGCCGTTCCCCGCGAACTCGGGGAGCACCTTCACGGTGGTGAGCAGTACCGCGTCCGGGCTGACCGGGCCACTGGGGAACATGGCCGTCCTGGGCACCGCCGAGGGCGGGGCGTAGAGGACGAACCCAGCCGGAACCCCCTCGACGTGCGCGATCCGCCCGCAGGAGCCCCACTCCAACAGCACGCTGGAGACCCAGGCCTCCTTCTCGAACTCGGTCTGGCCGAGCTCCTCGGCCTCCTCGCGCAGGTGCGGAGCCAGCTCCCAGAACACGCACCGCCTGCACTTCGCCGGAAGCTCGTGCAGATTGTCCAGCGTGATCCCTACCACGCTCCGAGACACATGACCTCCCCGCGCGATGCCCATGACCCGCCGCGACGCTCCACGGCGGCACGTCGACCGGCGGCCGGCGGATCCTCGCCGGGCGGTCGACCGGACCACGGAGGTGCGCTGGCCCTCCTACCGAGGATAGGTGGCCTCCGGTGCCCGTCCGCCAGCGGCCCCTGGGCCTGTCGGCGGTGCGATCCCGCTTCCGTTCGGCGGTGGGTCGTTACACTCGGGCCAGGTAACGGACACCGCTGCCGTACCGCTAATCAGGAGGGGACCTCGTCACGCGGGTCCCGCGCGTCCGGCCGAGCCGACCGGTGGGACGCCACAACTCGGGCGACAGCCCGAACCTCAGGCACTGAGGCCGACCATCGGAGGCGGCATGGAGAGCCCGGAACTGCCACCCGTGCTACGCGGGGGCCAGCCGCAGGGGGCGCGCGCGCAGCGCAGCCTCGACCCGCACCTGGACCGCTACGCGGAGCGCACCGCCGGTATGACCGCGTCCGAGATCCGCGCGTTGTTCTCCGTCGCGAGCCGGCCCGAGGTGGTGTCGCTGGCCGGGGGGATGCCCAACCTGGCCGCGCTGCCGATGGAGTCGCTGGCGGCCGAGGTGGCGAGACTGGTCACGGCCGACGGGCAGACCGCACTCCAGTACGGGTCCGCCCACGGCGTCCCGGAGCTCCGGGAGCAGATCGTCGAGGTGATGGCGCTGGAGGGCATCTCAGCGCACCCCGATGACGTGGTCGTGACGGTCGGCTCACAGATGGCGCTGGACACCGTCACCCGGATCTTCTGCGACCCCGGCGACGTCATCATCGCCGAGGCCCCGTCCTACGTCGGAGCGCTGGGCAGCTTCGCCGCCTACCAGGCCGAGGTGGTCCACGTCTCGATGGACGACGAAGGACTGGTCCCGGACGACCTGCGCGACGCGTTGGAGGCGGCGGAACGGGCTGGCAAACGGGTCAAGTTCCTGTACACGATCCCCAACTTCCACAACCCGGGCGGCGTGACGCTCGCGGTGCGACGACGCGCCGAGGTGTTGGACATCTGCGCCCGCCACGGTGTCCTCGTCATCGAGGACAACCCCTACGGTCTGCTGGGCTTCGACAACCAGATCTACCCGGCGCTGCGGGCCGATGACCCCGACAACGTCATCTACCTCGGCTCCTTCTCGAAGATCTTCGCTTCCGGTCTGCGGGTCGGCTGGGCGCTGGCCCCGCACGCCGTCCGGGAGAAGCTCGTGCTCGCCTCCGAGTCGGCCACGCTCTGCCCGCCCACCTTCAACCAGCTGCTGGTGTCCCGCTACCTGGCCACCCACGACTGGAAGGGCCAGATCAAGTCCTACCGGGAGGTGTACCGGGAACGGCGGGACGCGATGCTGGGCTCCCTGGAGCAGCACATGCCCGCCGGGTGCGAGTGGACCCGCCCGGACGGCGGCTTCTACGTGTGGCTGACCGCCCCCGAAGGGGTGGACACGAAGGCGATGCTGCCCAGGGCGATCACCAAGCGGGTGGCCTACGTCTCGGGCACCGCCTTCCACGCCAACGGCTCCGGCAGCCGCCAGATGCGGTTGTCCTTCTGCTACCCCACCCCGGACCGGATCCGAGAAGGGGTGCGGCGGCTGGGTGGCGTGCTGCAGGACGAGCTCGAGCTGCTGAACACCTTCGGCACCGTCCGTCCTCCCACCCTCGGCGGCCCGCAGGCGCCGTCCCCGGACACGGCCTGACGGGCGCACACCCTCGGCGCGCCTACCGGCGGCGTTCGGGCGCCTGGCGGCGGCCGCCGACTGGCGGGTCGATCCGGGTCGGACGCGCCGGAACGCGCCGGAACGCGCCGGTCTGGACTGGTGGCGAGGTCCACCCGCGTGACAGGCAGGTGGTGTGGCTCGGCGGGCGCCGGAGCTAGGCCGAGGGGCGGTCGGAGGACGTGTACCACCTGACGCACGCCGCGTGGTCGGGCGGCCACCGCACGTGCGCCGGCAGAGCCCCGCCCCGGAGGCGGACGCCGCCCGCGCGGGAACCCCCGAGGCGTCGAACTAAGGTGTGCAGCCAGTCGACGTTCCGCCCTGAGACGAGGAGTTGCTGGCGTGTCAGATCGCTGGGTCGCCGTGCTGTCCGGAGGCCTGTCCCACGAGCGGGACGTCTCCCTGCGTTCCGGCCGTCGCCTGTCCGCCGCGCTGCGGACGGCGGGGTTGACCGTGGAGGAGTGGGATGCCGACGGTGAGCTCCTCGGCCGCCTGCGCCGGCACCGTCCCGACGCGGTGGTGCTCGCTCTCCACGGCGGGGAGGGCGAGAACGGAGCCTTCCAGTCGGTGCTGGAGCTGGCCGGGGTGCCCTTCGTCGGCACCGACTCCCGCTGGTGCCGACGCGCCTGGGACAAGCCCACGGCCAAGACCGAGATCCTCCGGGCGGGGCACGCCACACCGGACTGGGTGTCGCTGCCGCACAGCACCTTCCGCACGCTGGGTGCGCGGGCGGTGTTGGACGCGGTCGTCACCCGGTTCGGCCTCCCGCTGGTGTTGAAGCCCGACCAGGGCGGTTCCGCCCTGGGAGCCAGGCTGGTCACCGAGGCCGACGAACTGCCCGCCGCGATGGTCGGGGTGCTGTCGTACTCGGACAGCGTGCTGATCGAGCGCTACGTCGAGGGCGTCGAGGTGGCCGTCAGCGTCATCGAGGGGCCGGAGGGCCCAACCGCGCTCCCCGCCGTGGAGATCGAACCGGCGAGCGGGTTCTACGACTACGCGTCCCGGTACACGGCGGGGTTGACGGAGTTCCACACCCCGGCCCGGCTGGACGCCGGTTCGGCTCGGAAGGTGGCGGAGCTGGCCGTCGCCGCTCACCAACTGCTCGGGCTCCGGGATGTCTCGCGGACCGACGCGGTGGTGACGGAGGACGGCAACGTGCACTTCCTCGAGGTCAACGTCTCACCGGGCCTCACCGAGACCTCCCTGCTCCCGATGGCGGCCGACGCGGCCGGTCGCTCGCTCGGTGACGTCTTCGCCGGCTTGGTAGAACGCGCCGTGGCCAGAGGTGGCCGCGTCCTCTGAACCCTCGCGGCTCCCGCGCAGCGCACGCGGTCGGGGCCGGGCCGGTCGTCCGCACCGTCGACCTCCGCTCGGCCACGCCCGGTGTTCCTCCTCCGCTCCACAAACGCTCGTCGCCGGTCTGGGCCCCGGCTCCGGCCGCCTGGGTCCCCGTGGAACTCGTCGGTGGTCGGAAGCGGGGGCCGGGGGAGCGGTTCCCGTCCCGCCCCTGCGGTCCGTCCGGGAACGGTGAGCACCACCGGCTCCGCTCCACCCCGGGACCCGCGTACGGAAAGGCGCCGGGGCGCTGCCACCGGGGTGGTTGTCGCGGGGGCGTGGCGGCCGGCCGCCGTCCTGGCGTGCGGAGGAGGCCCGCTCGTCCGCACGGCTCCGGTTCCGCCCCGCAGCGCCCCCGCCAGGACTGGCGGGGTCCTGGCTCGTCCCCGTCCGTGTTGGACGTGCGGCGGCGGGAGGCCTAGCCGGGGGCGGCGCGGAGCTTCGGCGGGGGAGCGGAGGTGGTGCCGCTCCTCGCCAGCCCGCGAGGAGGAACGGCCGGCCCGGGATCCCTCGACCACACCGACCGGCGGGACATCAGCACTCGTGCTCGCCAGGAGCACTCACACCGGGCGGGGCGAGGGCGGCGGAGGCCGGTAGCGACCTCCGCCGTTTCGTCACCGTGACGCAACACGGTGGCATGGTTCCTCGACGGGACGATCAGGACCCGTTCGTCCTGTTTGTCGTGATCAGTCGCACGATGCGCTCCAGATCGTCCACCGAGCCGAACTCCACGACGATGCGCCCCTTGCGACGCCCCATGTCCACCTTCACACGGGTGTCGAACACGTCCGCCAGCCGGTCCGCCACCGCTTCCAGTTCCAGGGGGGGTTCTGCGCGCGGAGCCGCCGGTTTGGGCTTCGGGGGAGTCGCACGGCGGGCGAGCGTCGCCGCCTCCTCCGTCGCCCGAACGGACAACCCCTCGGCGACGATCCGGCTCGCGAGCTCCTCCTGACCTCCCGGGTCCTCCAGGGAGAGCAGAGCCCGCGCGTGCCCGGCGGACAGCACGTTCGCCGCCACCCGCCGCTGCACCGGGAGCGGCAGCCGGAGCAACCGGATGGTGTTGGTGATCACCGGGCGGCTGCGGCCGAGCCGGGCGGCGAGTTCCTCGTGCGTGACGTCGAACTCCTCCAACAGCTGCTGGTACGCGGCCGCCTCCTCCAACGGGTTGAGCTGCACCCGGTGGATGTTCTCCAGCAGCGCGTCCCGCAGCATGGCGTCGTCCGCCGTCCGCCGCACGATCGCCGGGATGGTCTCCAGCCCGGCCCGCTGCGAAGCCCGCCACCGGCGCTCACCCATCACGAGCTCGTACTCGCCGCGGCCGAGCTCACGCAGCACGATGGGCTGCATCAACCCGAACTCGCGGATCGAGTGCTCCAACTCGGACAGCGCCTCCTCGTCGAAGACCTGCCTCGGCTGCTTCGGGTTCGGACGGATGTCGCCGATGGGGACCTCGCGATAAATGGCCCCGGCCACCTCGGGCTCCACCCCGCCCGAACCCTCGCCGGCGGACCACCGGGGAGGTGCGGCCGGCACCGTTCCGACCACCCCGGGCCGAGGTGCCGACGGCGCCGCGACCGACGCGCTCTGCTCCGCCACCGCCGGACCACTCGGGATCAACGCGGCGAGGCCTCGTCCGAGTCCGCCCTTCCGGTCCTTCATCCTGTCTCCCCGTTCGCACCCCGGACCGCCATCTCCCGCGCGGCGTCCAGGTAACTCATCGCACCCCGTGAACCCGGGTCGTAGGCCAACACCGTCTGCCCGTAGCCAGGCGCCTCCGACACCTTCACGCTCCGTGGGATGACGGTACGCAGCACCAGGTCGCCGAAGTGGCCCCGGACCTCGCTCGTCACCTGATCGGCGAGCTTGGTGCGGCCGTCGTACATCGTGAGCAGGATGGTGGAGACGCGGAGCGAGGGGTTCAGGTGCGCCTTCACCAGCTCGATGTTGTTCAGGAGCTGCCCGAGCCCTTCCAGCGCGTAGTACTCGCACTGGATGGGGATCAGCACCTCCTGCGCCGCGACGAGCGCGTTCACCGTGAGCAGGCCCAGCGACGGCGGGCAGTCGATGAAGACGTAGTCGGCCTGGAGGTGGTCGAGCGCCTCGGTGGACAGGGCCTCCTTGAGCCGGGTCTCCCGCGCCGCCATCGACACCAGTTCGATCTCCGAACCGGCCAGGTCGATGGTCGCGGGGATGCAGACCAGGTTGTCCGACTGGGTGCTGACCGCGGCGGCGTCAGCGATGCTGATCTCCCCGAGCAGCACCTCGTAGACCGAGGGGGTGTTCGAGTGGTGGTCCACCCCCAGCGCCGTACTCGCGTTCCCCTGGGGATCCAGGTCGATCACCAGGACCTTCAGACCGCGCAACGCGAGCGCCGCGGCGATGTTCACGGTGCTGGTGGTCTTGCCGACCCCGCCCTTCTGGTTGGCCACCGCGACGATCCGGCGCTGCGCCGGAACCGGCAGCGTCTCGGTGGGGTGCAGCACCTTCGTGGCGCGCGCGGCCTCTTGCTCGATCGGCGTCCACTCCACGTCCAACTGCCCTTTCTCGTAACTCACAGACCTGCCCACCTCCACGGTTTCACGTGAAACATCGCTTGTTCCCGATCCGGGAGCGTCACCTGCCGGTCCGCCGGCCGCGCGCCGGGGCACGCCGCGACGAGGGCGCGGCCTGTCCTCGTTCCACGACCACCACGGTCGTCGGTTCCGCCAACGACTCCGCACCGCACCGCACCACGCGGGGCCGGGACCCCCCAGCCCTGGACAGCGCTGCGGTGTCGCGTTCGACCTCCTCCTCAGCGAACGCGCCCTTGAGCGCCAACAGCTGTCCACCAGGACGCAGCAGCGGCAGGCACCAGGCGCCGAGCCTCGCGAGCGGAGCGACCGCGCGGGCGGTGACCACGTCCGCTCCGCCGAGCTCGGCACGCACCTGGCGTTCCTCCGCTCGTCCGCGCACCACCGCCACGTCCAACCCCAGGAGCTCCACCGCCTCCTCGAGCCAGGCCACCCGTCGAGCCATCGGTTCGAGCAGGGTCATCCGGATGTCCGGGCGGGCGATCGCGAGCGGGAGACCGGGCAGGCCAGCACCGGAACCGACGTCGACCACGCGGCTCCCGGCGGGCACGAGCTCCTGGACCACCGCCGAGTTCAGCACGTGGCGGCTCCAGAGCCGCCCCAGCTCCCGGGGACCCACCAGGCCGCGTCGTTCACCGTGCTCCACGAGGAGATCGACCAGCCGGCGGGCGCGGGGGAGGTGGTCACCGAAGAGGTCAGCGGCGGCGGGCGGCTCCTCCTCCGGGGCGGAGGAGGGCGGCACCACGTCATCCGCGCCTCGTCCGACCTCGTCCGCCGGGGATGGCTGCCGTTCTGTCATCACACACTTTCCGGTTTCACGTGGAACATCGACTGCTTGCTCAATCTACGGCGCGGCCCGCCACGTTTCACGTGAAACATGGGCACCTGGCCGGGTAGTCGGAACGCGCCTCGCGGGCCGACCTCGTCGCCGTGCCACCACGGCCGGCGGTGGGAGCGCTGATCCCACCACTCCCCATCGACCCCTCCGCACCTCCACCACACCACCGTTCGGCGGCACGCCTCACGACGCTCGGGGGCCCCTACCGTTCCGAATTCCGTCACCGTGACGTCTCGTCCGCGACGGAGTACACCTCGACGACCCGGAACCTCTCGAGAACCACCGGCGACCCGTCCGAGGGTGTGAACGTCGGGTCGCCGACAGCGGCGCGGAAGTCCGCACCGCACCAGAACTCCTCATGGCCGGCCCGCCAAGCCGACACCGAGTCGTAGCCCTCCCCCTCGGCGCGGGCATGGGAGAGATCAACCTCGTCCAACCGCACCACCCGGACCTCACCGGTCTCGATCACCGCGACGGGGCGTCCACCCGAATCGACGACAACGGATCGAGCACCCGGCACGGGAAGGGCCACCCCCTCGCTCTCGTACTCGATGAGCAAGGAGGACGTCGAGGTCTTGGCGCCCGAGAGCACCGCGGCGACCAGCCGGTCGCGCAGCGGCCCGGGGAAGGCGAACTCGACGACCGGGAGACCCGAGGACGGCATGGTCAGCACGCTACCGGCAACTCGATCTCTCGGGAACGACCACCGGGTCACATCCCCGGTCCACTCCTCGAAGGAAGGACGCGAGGAGCGTCGAGCCCCCACCCGGTCGCGGGCCCCGCACCGATGCGGTGGGATGAGGCCGCCGTCCTCCCGCTCGACCGGGCGCGGGCACCTCCGCCTCCCCGCCGGGGCCAGGGGCTCGCTCACCCGGCGTCCACATCGCCCGCCGGGCGGCCCCGTCCCGCGCGCCTGGCAACCCGCCGGACAACCAGCGGCGAAAGCCGACCACCAGGTGCGCGACCTCGACCGCACACCGGCGAGCCGGCCGGGCGCCAGGGGGATCCGCCCGCCGCCCGTCCCCGGCTCACCACTACCCGGGTCCCGCAGGCGGTCCGGCATACCCGCTCCGGGCACCCCGGTCCCGACGACACCCCGGGACCCGGAACCGACCGCCGCTCGTCGACGAAGCCGCTTCGCTCAGCGGTGGCACCCGCTCCCTCCACGTTGCCCGGCTACCTCCGCCCGCGCCCGTCCTGGTGCCGCACGACGGGTCAGCGCCGGAACTCCCGCACCTGTCGGTTCAGGCAGCCAGACGTCCGTCGACACACCTCGCCCCGGCGCGGGGTCAGCGGGGCCGGAGCAGCGGGGCACTCCTCGGCGGAGCGGGCCCGGCTCACTGCCAGGGCCCGGACCACCTCGTCGGGCACGTGCTGGCACGGCGACCTCCCCACCGGAAGGACACGGGAACTGGGGGCGCGCCGCGCCGCCATCACGTGTTCGTCGGGAGCCATGCCCGGCCAGCGCGCTCCGGTCGGCCACCCACCGTGCGGCGCCCCGGGGACCGGCGCGGACGCGTGATGAGCCCGCTGCTCATGTTTCACGTGAAACGCCGCCCCTGCGGCGGGGCCGGCGGAGGTCTCCCGCGTCTCCCGCCCACCTCGACCACCACCGCCCCTTCATCGACGTGCGGCCGGTGGAGGGCTGGCGCCTCCCCGCAGCCGCGCCAACCCTCAGCCGGCCAGCCACCACCCGCGTCGTCGCTCCCGGGCCCCCAGCTGGCGGAAGCACCGCACTTCCCTGGCGGTGGCAACCGAACCCGCGCACCGGCCTCGACGGGCGAGCGGTACCAGCCGGGACCCGGCGTCGCGGCGTGACGTCCTGCGACGCCACCCACCGTGTAGGCGATCCTCCTCCACGCCACCGCCCGGAACGACCAGAACTCCGCGCGACGGCCGACCGGACGCCGCCGGCTGCGGCCAGGGCAGGCCCTGCGGCGCGGCTCCTGGTCACCCACCGGCACACCGTGAACCGGCGCTCCCCGGGCGGCGGAACGGGACCGGACGCCTCGCCTCCCCACGGGAGACCGCGATCCCGCGTCCGTCCGGCGCGCGACCGGGTTCGCCTCAGGGCAGCGGCAGTCAGCCGTGTTCCACGTGAAACATCGCCCCGGGGCAACGGCGGAACCCGGGGCAACGGCACTCGGCCGTTCGGTGGTCCCCGGGAGTTGGCCCACCGCATGCCGCCCCACGGCCAGACCGGCTGCCACCGAAGAGCCTCGGCCGACGACTCGGCGCCCCCGATGGAGACGGTGGTCGCCGGCAGCCAAGCACTCGACGAGGGGCGGCCCGCGCGGTGCGGCGACTCCACCACCGGCCGGGTCCTCATCACCGTCCCGGCGCCATGCCGCCCACCGCCGACCCGCCCAACACCCGCGATCGCATGCGGGTTCCACCGCCCCGCCGTGGTGTCACCGTGGCCACTCGGCACTGCGGAGCGGCGCCACAGTGCTCTCGGCGTCGCAATGACCAACCGGCCGGAGGCGGGACCGGAGGTGGGACCGGAGAACCGGCCACCGCCTCCTGCCATGGTCGCCGCTGAGCGCCCGGCCCGACACCGCCGCGCACGCGCTCGCGGCAGGACGGTCTCCCGTGTCCGTTGCGGGCGCCCCGGAGTCCGAGCGCCAGGACGTCCTCACCCCGCGAGCCAGCGCCACCCGGCCCGGGCCCTGATGACCGGCCGAGCCGGCGTCACCGCCGCGACCCACCGCGCCTCCCCTGCGAGCGAAGCGCGAGCCCGGTTCCGGTGGTCGGGTCGAGGTACGGCGGGAGCGGCACCCGGGGCCGGTGCCGAACTTCCCAACCGGGCCAGCCGTCGAGGGCCTGAACACCCCTCCCACCGCACACGCGCGGATGCGACCAGGCCGGCGAGCCGCACCTGGCGAGGACGGCGAGGACCGTGGTCCGGCACCCACCACCGCGTGGGCGGGTCGGCCGCCCGGCGGGACCCGGCACCGGAGGCCGGCCCCGCGCACCCGCCCCCGTCCTACCACCGCTCGTCGGAGACGCGCCCGGCCCCTTGCCCCCTGTCCCGGCGACGGGGTCGTCCCGGTCTGATCGCCGACGAGTTCCGGTGCTCCGCCCGTCCGCGCGCATCGACCGCCGAGGAGGAGCCCCGGCCCGACCGGGTGCCGGCCGCCAGCCTCCACCGGCACTGCCAGGACGAGCGGGAGGGCCCGGTCGGCACGGCGACACCGGTCGGTCCGATCCCAGGAGGTCAGGAACCGCAGGCGCGCACGGGCCGGAGAACGGGACGTCGGCCTCGGCGGTGAGCGCCAGCGCGCGGGTCGCCACCCTGGACACCGCCCGCGCTCCCGCTCCGCCGCACCGTGCGCGGCGAGCAGAACGCCCCCGGGCCGCCACGCCACCACTCGCGCCCGGCCTCGCCGTCCACGCCGCGAGCGCGCCAGGACGCCGTCGCCGTGCGGCTCCACCCCCACTCACACGAAACGCTCGGCTGGGGAGAAGACCCCAGCCGAGCGTGTGGCCCAGCACCTGGCCGAAGCCAGTTGGTCAGTCGTGTTGCGACGCCCCCGGGAGACCGTCGTCCTTCCGGGGGCCGGACGCGAGGGAGTTCCTCCTACTCGCCGGGCAGCACCACGACGCGCCGGTTCGGCTCCTCGCCCTCGCTCTCGCTCCGGACGCCCTCGACCCCGGCGACGGCGTCGTGCACCACCTTGCGCTCGAAGGGGGTCATGGGGTTCAACCGCACCGGGTCCCCGGTCTGGCTGACCTGCTCGGCGGTGGTCCGGCCGAGCTCCGACAGCTCGGCGCGCCGGTCGGCGCGCCACCCGGCGACGTCCAGCATGAGCCGGCTCCGCGCGCCGGTGCTCTGCTGCACCGCGAGCCTCGTCAACTCCTGGAGCGCCTCGAGGGTGGCTCCCCGCGCACCCACCAGCTTGCTCAGGTCTTCACCGCCGTCGATGCTCACCACGGCGCGGCCACCGTCCACGTCGAGATCGATGTCCCCGTCGAAGTCGAGCAGGTCGAGCAGCCGCTCCAGGTAGTCGCCAGCGATGTCACCCTCGCGGACCAGCAGGTCCTCGCCGTCCTCCAGGATTGCCGACGCTCCGTTCGGTGTGTCCTCGGCACCCCCGGTGTCCACGTCACCGCCGGTGGTCACCCGCACCGCTTCCGACACTGGTGCCTCCTCTCACTTGGTTCACGACATGCGAGACGCGTGGCCGCGCTCGGTCATCGACGCTTCTTGTTCTTCTTCTTGGCACCGCCGCTGGCCGGTCGGCTCCGCGCCGCGTCCCCGGCGCCGTTGGACGAGGCCTCGGGAGAGGTGGGCCGGGCCGGGCCGTTCTGGGCCTGGCCGGACTGCGAACCCTTCTTCCTCGCCGGACGCTGGCCGGGCTTGGGGGAGAGGTCCTTGCGGGACTGCTCCGCCTTCGCGGCCGCCGCCGCCTTCTTCTCCGCTTCCTCGCGGTCGATCCGGTGGTAGATGAAGTACTGCTGCCCGAGGGTCCAGGTGTTGTTGCTGAGCCAGTACAGCAGGATCGCGATCGGGAAGAACGGACCGCCGAAGAGCACGAACAGCGGGAACACCCAGAGCATCAGCTTCTGCATGATCTGGGCCTGCTGCTGGTTCGCCCCGACGCTCGGGTTCATCGCCTGCCGCTGCACGGAGTGGCGCGCGGTGAGGTGCGTGGCGATGCTGGCGATGATCGTCAACGGCACCGCGACGAAGCCGATGGTCCACGGGTCGACGCCGAACATCGGGTCGGCGATGGAACCGGACAGCGGAGCGCCGAAGAGACGGGCGTTGATGAAGGACTCGACCTCGGCCTGGCCGAAGACGTACACCTCCGTCTTGCCCGGGGTGAACTGGCGGAGCACGTGGAAGAGCCCGAGGAAGACCGGGATCTGCACGAGCATCGGCAGACAGCCGCCGAGCGGGTTGACCCCCTGCTCGGACTGGATCTTCTGCATCTCCATCGCCAGCTTCTGGCGATCGTTGCCGTACTTCTCCCGCAACTTCTGCATCTGCGGGGCGAACTCCTGCATCTTGCGCATCGACCGCACGGAGCTGATGGCCGGCTTGAGCAGGACGATCCGCAGGGTGAAGACCAGGAACACCACCGAGAGCGCCCACGCGATACCGCTGTCCGGGCTGATGATGAACCCAAAGACCTTGTGCCAGAACCACATGATGGCTGACACGGGGTAGTAGATGAAGTTGAGCACGAAGCTACTCCTCGGCGCGGGTGTCGGGGAGCCCGGAATCGCCGGCGCGGGACCGCGAGGACGCGGCGTCACGCGGGGGAACGGGGTCCAAGCCTCCAGGGTGCCAGGGTCCACAGCGCAGCAGCCGGCGCACGGTCAGCCATGCCCCCCGGATCGCACCGTGAACGGTCAGCGCCTCCACGGCGTAGGCGCTGCAGGTCGGGTAGAAGCGGCAGGTGGCCGGCAGGTAGGGGGAGATCCAGCGCCGGTACCCGTGCACCGGGAGTAGCAGGATCCGGCTGACGACTCCGCCTCGCCGGCGGTCCGTGCCCGCTGGTTCACTCATGCCTCGTCCTCACCGGAGGTGGGCCCGCCGCCCTCGGCGAGGTGGCGTGACGCGGATGACGCCTGGCCGGCGGCCGAGGACCCGTCGGTCCCCCGACGGGAGGCGCTCCGGTCGTCGACGAGCCCCAACCGGGCCAGGAGCCGGTCGACGTCCGCCGCGAGTTCGCCGCTGGAGGCCGTGGCCGACGGGGGGAGCGCCCGCACCACGAGGGACGTCCCGCTCGGGATGGCGCCCAGGCGTTCCCGCACCACGTGTCGGAGACGGCGGGCGACCTGGTGGCGGACCACCGCGTTGCCAACAGCCTTGCTCACGACAAAACCCACCCGTGTCGGAGACGGACCGAGGTCGCCGCTCGACCGCCGCGAGCGACGAGCGGGCTCGACGCGGGTGGGGTGGGGAGTCGGGGTCGTGTCGTGGACCGTCGCCCCCGCGTTGTCGGTGTCCCGTGCTCCGACGCCGAGCTCGGGCACGCGCAGGGCGTGCAGCACGACGCGGCGTCGCCCCGCCCGCCGCCCCCGGCGGACGACCAGGTCGAAGTCCTGGCTCTTGGTCAGGCGGGCGGCTGGCGGTAGCACGGCCTGCCGTCAGGCCGACAGCGTGTCGCGGCCCTTGCGGCGACGGGCGGCGAGGATGGCACGGCCGGCACGGGTGCGCATGCGCAGCCGGAAGCCGTGGGTCTTGGCCCGGCGACGGTTGTTCGGCTGGTACGTCCGCTTGCTCACGGTCAGGTCTCCCGGTAGTCACTACAGCTTGGGTCGGTGATCTCCGCGTGTGCCGCGTGTCTGGCCACCCGGCACACGTTCCGTCCCGACCCTCGGCGTCCTGGCGTCCCCGGTCCCGGCGAGAGGCCAGGGCACGGCGACAGTAGCCCAGGGTACGTGACAGGGAACGACCGACCGCATGAGACTACGCGCTGGCCGGTGCCGGGTCCACACCGCCTCCTCACACCAGGCTCGGGCCCCGGTCGAGGGCGGACGAGGATTGGCCACCGTATCGGCCACCGCCCGGTGGCGGGGGCCCGACACACCGGGCCAAGACCAAGCAGCAACGCCGGTTCACCCTGCTGAGCTGTCCGCCTTGTTCCGGGTGGCCGCTGCTTGTTAGCGTGCCTCACCTCCGACGGCCACGGCGGCCGACGCCCGCTGAACAGGCCTTTCCAAGCAGGTTCACGGAACCTCGGGACCCAAGCACAGGGGCTCCGGCGTTCCGTCGTACCTTCATGCACAGTTGTGGACAACCATGTGGATATCTTGGGGACCGGCAGTCCGCGCCGCTGACCACTGACGTCGCAAGTCAAACGAACACGGGTCGACAGGAGCTCGGCATGGGGTGGCGGCGTCGCTGGACGGTGACGGAGCAGGGACAGCGTGGGGAGGGGAACTCGCAGGTGTCGGACCACCAGGCCAATCTCGGTCTCGTGTGGGAACAGGTGCTCGAGGAGCTCTCCTCCGGCACCCTCTCACGGGCCCAACTCGCCTGGATGCGGGTGGTCCGCCCCATCGGGTTGCTGGACGGCACCGCACTGCTGGCCGCCCCCAGCGACTTCGCGAAGGACGCGATCGAGCGCGCGCTGCGCGACCCCATCGTCGAGGCGTTGTCCCGGCACCTCGGGCGGCCCATCTCGCTGGCGGTCAAGGTCGACGTGATCGCCCCGGCGCCCGACGCCGGTCAGCAGGGGCACCACCCCCACCACGAGACCGCACCCACCCCGCCCTTCGGCACGGTGCTGCCGATGGGCGGCTACCCGGGCGACTCCCGGCCCCGCCACCCCGGGTCGCACACCGAACCCGCTGGTCGGTCGGCCTCGATCTACGACCAGGTGGGGCCGCTCCCGGAGGAGCCCGGGGAGCGGCACGGTCCGGCTCACCCGCCGTCTCCCGGGTACCCGGGCTCGGTCGGCGGTGTGGACCGCGACCACCCCGGCCTCGTCGAGGACAAGGACGAGCGGGAGGGGGAGGACGACGTGCTCGGCCAGGTCGCCGCCCCCGCGAACGAGGTCTGGCACAACGTCAGGGCGCAGACACCCCCGGTGGGGGCGGCGCTCCCCTCGGACCAGCTCGGCCATCCCCAGGTCGGGGGTCTGCCGCAGGGGGGTGCGGAGGCCTACACCGCGCCACGGCACGGACCGCCGAGTTCGCAGACGCGGTTGAACGCCAAGTACAACTTCGACACCTTCGTCATCGGAGCCTCCAACAGGTTCGCGCACGCCGCGGCCGTGGCGGTGGCCGAGGCACCGGCCCGTGCCTACAACCCCCTGTTCATCTGGGGGGAGTCCGGGCTCGGGAAGACGCACCTGCTCCACGCGGTCGGGCACTACGCCCAGCGCCTCTTCCCGGGAATGCGGGTTCGCTACGTCTCGACGGAGGAGTTCACGAACGACTTCATCAACTCCCTGCGGGACGACCGCAAGGTCGCCTTCCAGCGCCGCTACCGGGACGTCGACGTGCTGCTCGTGGACGACGTGCAGTTCCTGGAGGGCAAGGAGGGTACCCAGGAGGAGTTCTTCCACACCTTCAACACCCTCCACAACTCGAACAAGCAGATCGTGGTCTCGTCCGACCGGCCGCCGAAGCGGCTGGAGACGCTCGAGGACCGGCTGCGGACCCGGTTCGAGTGGGGCCTGATCACCGACATCCAGCCGCCCGAGCTGGAGACGAGGATCGCCATCCTGCGGAAGAAGGCCGCCCAGGACCGGCTGGCCGCCCCGGCCGAGGTGCTCGAGTTCATCGCCGCCCGGATCGAGCGGAACATCAGGGAGCTGGAGGGCGCGCTGATCCGGGTGACCGCGTTCGCCTCGCTGAACCGGCAACCGGTCGACGTGCACCTGGCCGAGATCGTCATGCGGGACCTCATCCCGGACTCCCAGGCGCCGGAGATCACCGCCCCCACGATCATGGCGGTGACGGCGGACTTCTTCAAGGTGAGCATGGACGACCTGTGCGGGCCGGGGAAGATGAAGGTGCTCGCCCAGGCCCGCCAGATCTCGATGTACCTGTGCCGGGAGTTGACCGACCTCTCCCTGCCGAAGATCGGGCAGATCTTCGGTGGCCGCGACCACACGACGGTGATGTACGCGGACAAGAAGATCCGCAAGGAGATGGCGGAGCGGCGCCGGATCTACGACCAGGTCCAGGAGCTGACCTCCCGGATCAAGCAGCGCGCGCGGGCCCAGGGCTGACCGCCGGCCCGGTCCTCCGCCGCCTTCCCGGCTCGTGGGGCCGTTCTCCGGCTGGTCCCCGGGCGGCTGCGCCGGGCGGGGACTGGCGCCCCAGGGGAGGTTTTCTGCGGCTGGGGAGGCCGCGTTCGGACGGGTCCCGCATTCGGTGGGAGCCGGGGTGCCCGGGTGGGGATGCGCCGTGGGGCGAACCGGGCCGCGCTCGCGTCCCCTCACGCGCCGTCCCGGGATTCGGCGGCGCCCCGCCCTCGGGACGCGCCCGGCGGGCGGTCTCGTGACGGGTGGGGCGGTCTCCCGGACGTGGGCGAGGGGGTGGGACGGCCGCGAGGCCGGGCGGCCGCCGCTCTAGGCTGGTCGGGGAGGAGGTACGTCTCCCGCTCGCGTCCGGCTCCGCCCGGCCGGGGCGACCACGCGCGGCGTGGGCCGCGACCGACCGTCGTCCACGGTTTTTCTGCGGCTGGGGAGGCCGCGTCTCGGCTCTCCCGAGATTCGTCGGTGACGGTCCGGGCGCCGGTGCTCCGCGACGAGGTGGCGCGCCGGAGTGGGCGGTGTGGTCCCCCGCCCGTCGCCGCTCCCCGCGCCGCCTCTACGGTGATCACGAACGCCCACCGGGGGCGGGCCCCGGCTCCGGGTCCTCGAGCCCGTTCCGCACCTCCGCCGTCCGTCGCCCCGGGACGTGGAGCGGCCGCACGCGGCGACCGGGGGCCCTACCGCCGGGGTCGCCTTGCGCTGGTTTTCTGCGGCTGGGGAACCCGCGTCTCGGCTCTCCCGAGATTCGTCGGCCGCCGGGTGGGGCTGGGGTGGTTCCCCCGCTCCGGCCAGTCGTCACGTCGCCGGACCTCCTCGCACCGCGACCCGTCGGGGCAGCGCGCGTCCGCACCCTTCATCCCCGTTCAGGGGCTCACCGGGCGGCGAGGACGTCCCGCTCGGCGGACCTGGTGGCAGGCCCGCCCGGTGGTTCGCTCCTGGTCGATCGCCCGTGCTGGGGCCGGGGAGGGCGCCGAGGGCGAGCCCGGTCTCCCTCGAGCCGGTCAGCCGCCGATCCCGGGGTGCCGAGGGCGGCGGGAGGGGTCGCCAGGGCGCCCGCCGTTTCTGTCGGTCCCCTGCCCGAGACTGCGTGCCGTGGCAGAAATCCGGCGGCCGCACACCTGTGCACAGCCCCGATCGGGGGAGATCCAGGCCACTTTCACCCTGTGCATGGCCTGGGTACAACTCCCCCTGAATCTGGGGATGCAACTGTGGACAACTCGCCCCGCCTGTGGACAAAGTGTGGATGAAGAAGATTCATCCACAGTGAGAGATATTCATCCACTGATCCACCCACAGGTTGTCCACACCCCCTCACACCGCGCCAGCAGGGACAACGGCGGTTATCCACACAATCCACAGCCCCTACTACGAGCACTACATTTCTCTCTGGGGGAGAAGAAAAAAGAAAAACAGGGGGTGGGGACAAGCCGCTCCGGCACAGCCTCAGAAAGCTCGGGAAGGGCAGCCCCGCCGTCAGGGCCCGGGAGCCAGGCTCTACGGTGGTGTCCCGCGCCGCGACCGCCAGCAGCTCGAGCTCCGAGCGCCGGCCTGGCTCCGAGCGCCAGCAGCATCCGGCCCGACTGTCGACTCCCGTGGTGGACCGCGATCCCCGGCGCACCGGTCATGATCGCAACGGCCCGAAAGGACGCCAGATGAAGATCCGTGTCGAACGAGACGGTCTCGCAGACGCCGTTGCCTGGGTCGCACGGAGCCTCCCATCCCGCCCACCGGTCCCGGTGCTCGGCGGCGTGCTCCTCGACACCGGCTCCGAGTCCACCTCCGAGCACGACGACGGGGACCAGACCCTGACGGTCTCGGGCTTCGACTACGAGGTGTCCGCGCAGGTCGGGGTGCCGGCCACGGTCGTCACCCCTGGTCGGGCGCTCGTCTCGGGCAGGCTCCTGGCGGACATCACCAAGTCGTTGCCCAACCAGCCCGTCGACATCACCATCGACGGCTCACGCGCCACCATCACCTGCGGCAACTCCCGGTTCAGCCTCCCCACCATGCCCGCCGAGGACTACCCCCAGCTGCCCTCGATGCCCGAACTGGCCGGGGCGGCCGCGGGCGACGTGTTCTCGGAGGCCGTCGCCCAGGTCGCGGTGGCCGCCGGCAAGGACGACACCCTGCCGATGCTGACCGGAACGCGCGTCGAGATCGAGGGAGACCGCATCACGCTGGTCGCCACCGACCGCTTCCGGCTCGCGGTCCGCGAGTTCGCCTGGGAACCCACCAGCGAGGCCTCCAGCGGCACCGCCGTCCTCGTGCCCGCCAGGACCCTGGCCGAGGCCGCCAAGACCCTCGGCGGCGCCGGGAACCGCGTGGAGCTCTCGCTCGCCTCCGGCGACGGTCTGCTCGGCCTTGCCGGCAACGGACGCCGCACCACCAGCAGGCTGCTCGACGCCGAGTTCCCCAAGTACCGCCAGCTGCTGCCCAGCGAGCACACCGCCAGCGCCGTGCTCGGAGTGGCGCCCCTGGTCGACGCCATCAAGCGCGTCTCGCTGGTCGCCGAGCGCGGCGCCCAGGTGCGGCTCGAGTTCACCGAGTCCAGCCTGCGGCTCTCCGCCGGGGGTGACGACGAGGGCAGCGCCGAGGAGGAGTTGCCGCTCGACTTCCAGGGCGAGCCCCTGACGATCGCCTTCAACCCCGGCTACCTGCTCGACGGCCTGAGCGCCGTGCGCACCGAGCGAGCACACCTGTCCTTCACCGCGGCCAGCCGCCCCGCGCTGATCAAGCCCGTCGGTGAGGAGGGCCAGGTCCTCCCCGGCTACCTGTACCTGCTGATGCCGGTCCGACTGCCCGGCTGAGGCGGCCCCACGGGGTGAGGTCACCGCGCCGCACGCGGTGACCAGCACCGACGGGGCGACGAAGGACACGTGTCCGCCGGGTGTGCGCTGGCCCGCCTTCGGATTGACCCGAACAGGTCAGGGCGGCGACGATGTCGCCCCAACCGCAGCATCAGGAAACGGGGGAGTACTCGTGCAGCTCGGACTGGTCGGTCTCGGCAAGATGGGCTTCAACATGCGGGAACGGCTCAGGCGGGCCGGCCACGACGTGGTGGGCTACGACCGCGCCGCCGAGGCCCGCGACGTCGCCAGCCTGGAGGAGCTGGTGGACCAGCTCGACGCGCCCCGCCTGGTCTGGGTCATGGTCCCCGCCGGCGACCCCACGAGGGAGACCGTCACGCGGCTCGCCGAGCTGCTGGACGAGGGCGACCTGGTGATCGAGGGCGGGAACTCCCGTTTCAGCGACGACCAGCGGAACGCCGAGATCCTGGCCGAACGTGGCGTGCGGTACGTCGACTGCGGCGTCTCCGGCGGTGTGTGGGGCCTGGAGGAGGGCTACGGCCTGATGGCGGGCGGCGCCGTCGAGGACATCGAGCGCGCCATGCCCGTGTTCGACGCGCTGCGACCGGAGGGGCCCCGCGAGGAGGGCTTCGCCCATGCGGGGGGCGTCGGGGCCGGTCACTACGCGAAGATGGTGCACAACGGCATCGAGTACGGCCTGATGCAGGCCTACGCGGAGGGCTTCGAGCTGTTGGCGGCCGCACCGCAGGTGGAGAACGTGCCCGAGGTGCTGCGGGCCTGGACCCGGGGAACCGTCGTGCGCTCCTGGTTGCTCGACCTGATGGTCCAGGCCCTCGAGCGGGACCCCCAGCTGGAGAACCTCCGCGGCTACGTCGAGGACTCCGGCGAGGGGCGCTGGACCATCGAGGAGGCCATCAACAACGCGGTGCCCGCGCCGGTGATGTCGGCGGCGCTGTTCGCCCGGTTCGCCTCCCGGCAGGACGACTCGCCGGCGATGCGGGCCGTGGCCGCCCTCCGCCAGCAGTTCGGCGGTCACGCCGTGCACCACGCCGGCCCCACCTCCGGCGCGGGCGACGTGCACGGACACTGACCCCCGGCCGGCGAACACCCGGCCACGACACCGAGGAAGCCAGCGCACGGTGCACGTCCGTCACCTCCAGGTCACCGATTTCCGGTCGTGGCCGACCGCGGAACTCACGTTCGGGCGCGGGCCGAACGTGCTCGTCGGAGCCAACGGCCAGGGGAAGACGAACCTGGTCGAGGCGGTCGGTTACCTGGCGACTCTCGGCTCGCACCGGGTCGCCGGGGACGCACCCCTGGTGCGGCACGGCGCGAGCAGCGCGGTCGTCCGCGCGACCGTGGTCAACGAGGGACGGCAGCTGGCGCTGGACGTCGAGATCACGCCGGGCAGGACCAATCGCGCCCGCGTCAACCGGGCACCGGTGAAGCGCCCCCGGGACATCCTCGGGATCCTGCGCACGGTGTTCTTCGGTCCGGAGGACCTGTCCCTGGTCCGGGGTGACCCGGGGGAGCGCCGCCGGTTCCTCGACGAGCTGCTGGCGAGCAGGTCGCCCCGCTTCGCCGGCGTCCGGGCCGACTACGACCGGGTGCTCCGGCAGCGCAGCGCCCTGCTCAAGACGGCGGGGGGGCTGCGGCGGGGGCAGCGCGGTCGGTCCGACGACGCCGCGCTGGGGACGTTGGAGGTCTGGGACAACCACCTGGCCCGCTTCGGGGGCCAGCTGTTGGCCGGGCGTCTTGACCTGGTCGCCGAGCTCGCACCGTTGGTGACGGCCGCCTACCAGGAGCTCGCTCCCGGCGGCGTGGCCACCGTGCGCTACCGGGACTCGGCGGGGCCGGACGGGGTGGCGGGGGCCGGGCAGGGGCCCTCGGACCCCGAGCTGCTCGCCGAGGCACTGCTGGCGGAACTCCGACGGGTGCGCGACCAGGAGCTCGACCGGGGGGTGTGCCTCGTCGGCCCGCACCGGGACGAACTCGAACTCACCATCGGTGACCTCCCCGCACGCGGGTACGCCAGCCACGGCGAGTCCTGGTCCTTCGCCCTCGCCCTCCGTCTGGCCGCCTACGATCTGCTGCGGACCGAGGGGAGCGAGCCGGTGCTGGTCCTCGACGACGTCTTCGCCGAACTCGACCAACGGCGGAGGAGCCGGCTGGCGGCCGTCGCCGGGCGGGCCGAGCAGGTCCTGGTCACGGCGGCGGTGGAGGAGGACGTCCCCGCCGAGCTGTCCGGGTGCCGGTTCGTGGTGCGGGACGGAACGGTACGACGCGGTGACTGACCGCCGGCTGTCGGCGACGGTGACCCACGACGCGCACCTGGGGATAAACCTGTGGATTCTGTGGATAACTCGGTGACGGCGGGCGAGGGTCAG
>NZ_AGVX02000244.1 GCF_000239155.1 Actinoalloteichus spitiensis RMV-1378 | reverse complement strand
CCCCTGCCCTCCGTCAGCCACAGGATGACGTCGATCGTGGTCAACCCCATCCCCATGCAGCCGACCGCGCTGCCCGCCGCGGCGACCCGCTCGGTGAGGGTGTCCTCCAGCGGATAGGCGGTGGGGACGACTGCGACGTCGTGGTCCTCGGCGAACCGCAACAGCGGTTGGAGCCGGGGGATGCGGGAGGCGTCGTTCCAGGAGTGACCGGTCAGGAAGAGCACGGAGTCGACGGCCACCACTTGGAGGTCACCGGGCTTGCCCTCGGCGTCGACGGCGCGGACCTCGACGTCCAGCCGCTCGTCCCGGTCGGTGACGTCGAGCACCTCCGCCTGGTGGAGGTGCACGTCCACGTGGGGCTGTGCCCGCAGGATGTCGACGTACCAGCCGAAGACCTCGCGCAGGGCGAGGCCGTGGACGTACCGCTTGGGCCAGTCCTCCTTGGTCACGTCGAACACCGGGTCCCCGGTCTCGTGGAACCGGCGGCGGCACCACTCGTACAGCGTCGGTCGCAGGCTCGGCTCCAGCAGGGGGCCCGCGTCGAGCACGCTCTCGTCCGCGGCGAAGGCGACCTGCCCGACGATCCGGTTCAGGAAGCTCGTCGCGGGCTGGGTGTCACTGTGCACGGCGCCCGCCCCGAACCGTCCGCTCCGGTCGAAGACGTGGATGTCGAGCGCCAGCTCCTCGGCCAGGCCGGGCAGGGTGGCGGCGAGCCGTTCCATCACGTAGGTGCAGGTGGGTCCCGCACCGACCACCGCGAGTCGGACCTTGCGCATGTCGCGTCCTCCTTGTTCGAGACGTCCGCTCAGGCCTGCGACGTCGACGGCGTCGCGTCGTCGGTCGGGAGCGGCGCGCCCAGGGCCGCGTCGAAGGCGACGAGGAACGCGCTGATCTGGTCGGTCGTGAGCTGCCCCATCGTCGCGATGCGGCAGATGCTCCCCAGGCGCGGCGGGCAGCCGTAGATGACGAAACCGTCGGCCTTGAGCCGGTCGTGCAGGTGCTGGTACTCGACCCCGTCCGGCAGCCGGAAGACAGTGACCGAGCTGGCGCGGTGCCCGTCGGGAACCAGGGGTTCGAACCCGTGGCCGGCGAGGTGCGCCCGCACCCGGTCGGCGTGCTCCCGGTAGCGCCGGGACCGCGCGGCGACCGTTTCCTCCAGCGTCAGGTCCAGGGCGACGTCCAGCGCGTACAGCGCCTGGACGGCCGGGGTGAACAGCGGAGCGCGGGCCCGGTCCTGCGCGACGTGGTGGGCGCCCAGGTCCAGGTAGTAGGTGCGGGGCCGCACCTCGGACAGCCCGTCGAGCAGTGCCCGGGGGGCGCACACGAAACTGGTGCCCGGCAGCCCCTCCAGGCACTTGTTCGCCGTGCCGACGCACCAGTCGACGTGGTCGGCGACCACGTCGAGCGGCTCCGCCCCCAGGGTGCTGATCGCGTCGACGATCAGTGACCGGCCGTGGCGGGCCACGATCTCCCCCAGCTCGGAGAGCGGGTTCAGCATCCCGGTGCTGGTCTCGTGGTGGACCAGTCCGACGTGGCTGATCGTGGCGTCCTCGGCCAGCGCGGCGTCGACGGCGGCCAGGTCGATCGGCTCGCCCCATCCGAACTCGATCCGCCGCACCGGGATCCGGTGCGCCTCGGCGATGCTGGCGACCCGTTCGGCGTAGTGGCCGTTGTGCGGAACGAGCAGGGCGCCGCCCTGGGGCACCACCGAGGAGAGGACCGCTTCGAGCGCGGCCGTTCCGGAGCCCGCGAGCAGGACGCTGGTGTGGCGTTCGTCGCCGCCGCAGACGGCCGTGGCCTTGGCCCGCACGGCGTCGAGCAGCTCCGCGGCCTCCGGCTCCCGGTGGCAGACGTCGGGGTAGGCCAGGGCCGCGCGGACCCGGTCGTGGACGTTGACCGGCCCGGGGTTGAGCAACACCTGGTGCGGCGGCGGCGTGGTCCTGGCGGTGGCCGGGGTGGTCGGGGTCTCGGTGGCGCGGACGGTCATCGTTTCCTCCGTGCGGGCGACGTGTCCCGGTGTGGCCGTACGGAACTTTCGGGTGATCGCCGTCGGGAACTGTTCACCCTTCGACGGCAGGGCCACTCTGCCAGCGCGCGTCGTGGAATCACCACACCTGTTGGACCTCCTTCTAAACCGTTCCTCGAGATGTTGATCCGCCAACGGTCGAGCTGGCATACATTCGTTCTCGATCCCGTTGACGGAAATCGGAATCTGACGAGTACGGCGTCGGCGCCACCCGGTGCCGTCGTGACGGCGGCTGCGAGAAGGACTATGACGAGCGTGCGGGAAAACGGAACGGACACCGGGACGCCGAGTCGCGCTTCGCGACTGCGGGCGATGATTCGGGAAAAGGAACTGACGTATCTCATGGAAGCCCATGACGGACTCTCCGCGAGAATCGCGGAGGTCGAGGGTTTCCAGGCCATCTGGGCGTCGGGGTTGTCGATGTCCACGGCGCTCGGGGTGCGGGACAGCGACGAGGCGTCCTGGTCGCAGCTGCTGGGGGTGGTGGAGGCCATGGTGGAGGCGACCACCGTCCCCATCGTCGTCGACGGCGACACCGGCTACGGCAACTTCAACACCGCCAGGCGGTTCGTCGCCAAGGCCGAACGCCTCGGCGTCGCCGGGGTGTGCCTCGAGGACAAGATCTTCCCGAAGATGAACTCCTTCGTCGGCGACTCCCACACCCTCGCCGAGGTCAGCGACTTCACGGCGAAGATCCGGGCCTGCAAGGACTCCCAGCGGAGTCCGGACTTCGTGCTGGTGGCGCGGGTGGAGGCGTTGATCGCGGGCCGGGGACTGGCGGAGGCCCTCGACCGGGCCCACGCCTACCACGAGGCCGGTGCCGACGCGATCTTCATCCACTCCCGGCAGTCCGATGCCACCGAGATCCTGGACTTCTGCCGCGAGTGGGGGCAACGTCTCCCGCTGGTCATCGCGCCGACGACCTACGCGAGCACGCCGTCGTCGGAGTTCCAGGCCGCCGGGGTGTCGGCGGTGATCTGGGCCAACCACAGCATGCGGGCGGCGGTCAGCGCCATGCGCCGGGTGTGCCGGGAGATCTTCACCAAGCAGAGCGTGCACCGCACCGAGAGCGAGCTGGCCTCCCTCGCGGAGGTGTTCGAGTTGATGGAGTACTCCGAGATCGACGAGGCCGAACGGCGCGCGTACCGCGTCTGAGGGGAGGCCACCATGACCGTGCCCACAGCTCCCGACGACCACCTCGGCGGTGGGCCCCGCCCCACCGTCCTCGTGCTCGACCCGATCGCGGACAGCGCGATCCGGCGGCTCCGGGAGGACTTCACCGTCGTCGTCCGCCTGCGGCCCGAGCCCGACGTGCTGCGGGAACTGGTCGGAGACGCCCACGTCGTCGTCCTCCGCAGCGGCGTCCGGCTCCCGGCTGCCGTCTTCGCCGCGGCGCCGTCGCTGCGCCTGGTGATCCGGGCCGGGGTCGGCACCGACAACATCGACCTGGTCGCCGCCGAACTCGCCGGTGTCCGGGTGGTCAACATCCCCAACGCCTCGGCGCAGGCCGTCGCCGAGCTGGCCTTCGGCCTGCTGCTGGGGGTCGTGCGGCGGGTGGCCCTGGCCGACCGGCAGGTCAGGGACGGTGCCTGGCGCAAGGACGACCTGCTCGGGGTGGAACTTGGCGGGCGGACGCTCGGGATCGTCGGAGTCGGTGCCATCGGGTCCCGCATCGCGCGCATCGGCGCGGGTTTCGGCATGCGACGGCTGGGGACGGTCAGCCGCTCCGGGCCGCGCAGGGCCGCCGAGCTGGCCGAGCTGGGCGTGGTCCTCACCGAGCTGCCCGAACTGCTGGCCACCTCGGACGTGGTCTGCCTCGCCCTTCCCCTGACCGAGGCCACCCGGGGTCTGATCGGGGCGGCGGAGCTGGCGATGATGCGTCGGGACGCCGTGCTCATCAACGTCGCGCGGGCCGGGGTGGTGGACGAGGACCACCTCGTCGACGCCCTGCGGGAGGGCCGCCTGGGGGGCGCCGCGACGGACGTCCCCGCCGGGGAGGGCCGCACGCTCCTGCGGGGCCTGGACAACGTCGTCATCACCCCGCACATCGGGGCGATGACGGTGGACACCCAGGAACGCATCGGTCAGCGGGTGGTCGAACTGGTTACCGAGGAGTTCGCGGTCACCGCGCAAGGGTCGACGGCCGCCCGGGCGGCCGTCGTCGCGGGCGGCGGGATTCCGGGATGACCACGGCGGGAACCGCCCCGACGATGGAGGCCGCCGTGCTTGACGGGGTGCGCAGCATCCGCCACCGCCGGGTGCCGACCCCGGCGGTGGGTCCGGCGGAGCTGTTGGTCCGGGTGCTGGCCAGCGGTGTGTGCGGTTCCGACCTCGCGGCCTACCGGGGCACCCACCCCTACAAGACCGCCCCCGTGGTGCTCGGGCACGAGCTCTGCGGGGTGGTCGAGCGGGTCGGGACGCGGGTGACCGGTTTCGCACGCGGTGACCTCGTCTGCTCCGCCGCGTTCTCCCCGTGCGACCGCTGCGCGGCGTGCCGGGGCGGGTCGGTGCACCTGTGTTCGGACCGGGCGAACCTGAGCCACCGGGGTTGGGAGGGTTCCTTCGCCGAATACGTCGTGCTGCGGGAGAACATGGCCTTCCGGCTCGCCGGTCACGTCGACCCTGTGGCGGGCGCCCTGGTCGAGCCGCTGACCATCGGGC
>NZ_AGVX02000245.1 GCF_000239155.1 Actinoalloteichus spitiensis RMV-1378 | reverse complement strand
GCCGGTAGGTGGCGGCGACCCAGCGCCCCACCACGCGGCGGACCGCCTGGGCGATGCGGTGGGTGTCGTTGATGCCCTCCGCCTCGGTGCGGGAGAGCTCGTTCTCCACGAGGGAGACGACCTCGTCCAGCGCCTTGGGGTCGTCGGAGAACCCCCGCCCGGAGACGGTGGGCGGGGCGACGGCGCGCCCGGTGGCGGCCTCCACGGCGACGGTGATGGCGATGAAGCCGCCCTCGCCGAGGATGAGCCGGTCGGAGAGGGTGGACTCGCCGACGTCGCCGACCGAGAGCCCGTCGACGTACACCTGGCCGACCTCGACGCGTCCGGTGCGGCCCGCCAGGCCGTCCACGAGGTCGACGACCACGCCGTTCTCGGCGAGGACGACCCGGTCGGCGGGTACTCCGGTGAGTTCGGCGAGTTCGGCGTTGGCCCGCAGGTGCCGCCACTCGCCGTGTACGGGCATGACGTTGGTGGGGCGCACCGCGTTGTAGAGGTAGAGCAGTTCACCGGCCGAGGCGTGCCCGGAGACGTGGACCTTCGCGTTGGCCTGGTGGACGACGTTGGCGCCGAGGCGGGTGAGGCCGTTGACGACGCCGAACACGGCGGTCTCGTTGCCGGGGATCAGCGAGCTGGCCAGGACGACGGTGTCCCCCGGCTTGATGCTGATCTGGCGGTGCTCGCCCCTGGCCATCCTGGAGAGCGCCGAGAGCGGTTCACCCTGGGAACCGGTGGAGACGAAGAGCACCTGGTCCTCGGGGAGCCGCATGGCGGCGTCGAGGTCGACGAGGAGGTCCTCCGGTACCTGGAGCAGACCGAGGTCGGCGGCGACGCCCATGTTGCGGACCATCGAGCGGCCGACGAGGGCGACGCGCCGGCCGTGCGCGACGGCGACGTCCAGCACCTGTTGGACGCGGTGCACGTGGCTGGCGAAGCAGGCGACGATGACCCGCTGGGTGGCCTTGCCGATGACGCCGTCCAGCACCGGGCCGATGTCCCGTTCCAGGGGGACGAAGCCGGGTACCTCGGCGTTGGTGGAGTCGACGAGGAACAGGTCTACGCCTTCGTCGCCGAGCCGGGAGAAGCCTCCGAGGTCGGTGAGCCGCCCGTCCAGCGGGACCTGGTCGAGTTTGATGTCCCCGGTGTGCAGCACGGTCCCGGCGGGTGTGCGCAGCGCGACGGCCAGCGCGTCCGGGATGGAGTGGTTGACGGCGAAGAACTCGCAGTCGAAGGACCCGTGCCGGGTGCGTTCCCCCTCCCGCACCTCCCGCATGTGGGGGGTCTGCCGGTGTTCCTTGCACTTGGCGGCGAGCAGGGCCAGCGTGAACCGGGAACCGACGACGGGCAGGTCCGGACGCAGTCGCAGCAGGAAGGGGACCGCGCCGATGTGGTCCTCGTGGCCGTGGGTGAGGATCAGCGCCTCGATGTCGTCGATGCGGTCCTCGATGGCGCGGAAGTCCGGGAGGATCAGGTCCACGCCGGGAGCGTCGTCCTCGGGGAAGAGGACACCGCAGTCCACCACCAGCAACCGGCCGTCGTACTCGAAGACGGTCATGTTCCGTCCGACCTCGCCGATGCCGCCCAGCGCGACCACCCGCATCCCGCCTTCGGCGAGCGGTGGTGGTGGGCTGGTGGGGCCGGGTCCCCGGTGCGGTGGCAGCGCCTGGTCGGGTGCGGTCAGCGGTGGCAGCGAGGTTTCCGTCACTGGCTTGCCACCCCCGCGACGGTGTCGGGGTTGACCAGGACGAGGCCGGCCTCCCACAGGTCGGCGGTGATGAGCCGCACGTCCTCCTCGGAGGCGGGTGGCAGCGGCAGCCGGGGTTGGCCCGTCTCGTAACCGCAGAGCCGCAGCGCCGTCTTGCTGAAGATGACGCCGCCCAGCTGGTTCATCGACCGGTACACGGGGAGGAGGCCGTGGTGGACCTCGCGTGCCTTGGTGAGGTCGCCGCCCTCGAAGGCGTCGAGCATGACGCGGAGCCGGTCGGCGACGACGTGGCCGATCACGCTGACGTAGCCGACGGCGCCCACGGCCAGCCACGGCAGGTTGAGGGGGTCCTCGCCGGAGTAGTAGGCGAGGTCGGTGGTCGCCATCACCTCGCTGCCGGCCCACATGTTGTGCTTGGAGTCCTTGACAGCGAGGATCCTCGGGTGTTCGGCGAGGGTGCGCAGCGTGTCGACCTCGATGGGCACGACGGAGCGGGGCGGGATGTCGTAGAGCATCACCGGCAACTCGGTCGCGTCGGCGACGGCGGTGAAGTGGCTGATCAGCCCCTCCTGGGGAGGCCGGGAGTAGTAGGGGGTGACCACCAGCAGGCCGTGCGCACCGGACTTCTCGGCGTCCCGGGCGAGCTGCGTCGAGTGCGCGGTGTCGTTAGTGCCGGCGCCGGCCACGATGGTGGCGCGGTCGCCGACGGCGGCGACGACGGCGCGGATCAGTTCGGCCTTCTCCTTGTCGGTGGTGGTGGGGCTCTCCCCCGTGGTGCCGTTGACGACGAGACCGTCGTTGCCCTGGTTGTCGATCAGGTGTACGGCCAGTTCCTGAGCCAGGTCGAGGTCGAGGGCGCCGTCCGCGTCGAACGGCGTCACCATGGCGGTGAGCACCCGGCCGAAGGGCCTGCCGGGCGAGGCGGTGGGACATCCGGTCATGCCCATGACGCTACCGCCTCACCCCCGGGCCGGGCGGCAGCGGCAGGCGACAGCTCGCCGTGTGGAACCGGGTACCCCGCGTGCCCGCCGCCGTGGCTGGTTCAGGGGCGCTGGCCAGCGGGTTCCCCCCTCGACGAGGGAGCCGCCGGCGGCGAGCGCCCGGAGGGCGGTCGGAAGGCGGTCGGAGCTCACCAGCGGGTCGTCGGCGTCGACGGTCGCCACGGCGGACCGGCCGCCACCGGCCCCTGGGCGGGCTGGTGGCCGGGGCGTCAGGCGGAGGGGGCCGGGCGCCGTCGGGGACGGGCAGCGGCCAGCGCGGGTCGACCGGCGGGTGCGGGGCCGCCGTGGGCCT
>NZ_AGVX02000246.1 GCF_000239155.1 Actinoalloteichus spitiensis RMV-1378 | reverse complement strand
GCCAGGTCCACCGCCGGTACCGGACGGTCCGTGGTGTTCCAGTCCGTGACCACCTGCTGGTACTCGGTCTCGCTCAGCAGCGGGACATCCCCTACCGGTTGACCGGGATCGGCACCGAACAGCTCCGCCGCGCGCAGCCAGTGCCCGGACCACCGGCGGATCGTGTCCACCTCGAACAGGTCCGTGCTGAACTCCACCAGTGCCCGCAACCCTCCCGTGCTGGTGGGCTCGAAGTGCCACGAGACCTCGAACTGGGCTGCTTCCCGGGGCAGGTCGCACTCGACCGCCTCCACCCCGGAGAGCACCACCGGCTGCGACGGGGTGTTCTGCAACACCACCAGGGCCTGCACCAACGGGGTCCTGC
>NZ_AGVX02000247.1 GCF_000239155.1 Actinoalloteichus spitiensis RMV-1378 | reverse complement strand
GGGGGGGCGGAGACACCGCCCGCGTGGTGCCCCCGGCGCGCACGGCCCCGGCGGAGGCGGGCGCCCGTTCGACCGGTGTCGTCGAACGGGACGATGATTTCCCCGCCGATTTCCTCGACCGTGTTCCGGTGACTCCGGGGAACCATCACGAAACGATTACGCGAAGTGGAGTGGTGTTCTCCGCTGTGTTCGCTACCGGCCGGTGGTCCGTCGAGCCGATGTTTTCCGAAGCGGCTCTGGCGTAGCGTGGGACCGCGAATACCCATTGGTGACGAGGAGGTCCCCGATGTCAGTACTCGCAGGCAGACGACTGTCCCCCCTGGCCCGCGTCGTCGCCGCCCTGGCCGCGGCCGTCATGTTCATGGTGGCGTTCTCGGCCGGAACGGCTTCCGCGCACGGTTCCACGATCGACCCGCCGTCCCGCAACTACGGGTGCTGGGAACGGTGGGGCCACGATTTCCAGAATCCGGAGATGGCCACCGAGGACCCGATGTGCTGGCAGGCGTGGCAGCACGACACCAACGCGATGTGGCAGTGGAACGGCGTCTACCGGGAAGGGGTCGGCGGAGACCACGAGGCGGCCATTCCCGACGGTCAGCTGTGCAGCGCGGGCCGCACCGGAGGAGACCGGTACGCCGCTCTCGACGTGCCCGGGGAGTGGCACGCGACCCCGGTCGCCAACGAGTTCACGGTGACCGTGCACGACCAGGCCCTGCACGGCGCGGACTACTACCGGGTCTACGTCACCAAGCAGGGGTTCGACCCCACCACCGACGAGCTCGGCTGGGGTGACCTGGAACTGGCCGGTCAGACCGGCGTGGTCCCGCCCGGTGAGGGCACGCCCAGCGACGACCCGGCCCTGGGCGGGGTGTCGGTGTCCATCGACGTGGAGGCCCCCGGCCGCACCGGGCGCCACATCGTCTACATGATCTGGCAGGCCAGCCACTTCGACCAGACGTTCTACGGGTGCAGTGACGTGGTCTTCGGCTGAGGACGCCCACCCCCCGGGGGGCGCGCCCCGGGGGCGGCGGTCGTCGAGCGGGGGCGACCGCACCCGGTGTCCCGGTCCGGGGCGTCCGCCGACCCGGACCGGCGGGGACTCGGCCCTTCGCGGGCCGCCCGCGTCAGTCCAGCCGTTCGCCCACGAGGACCCACGAGTCGGGGCGGACGTTGTGCAGCTGGGAAAGCCGGAACCCGGCCTGCCCGAGTTGGCTGGCGACCCAGGTCGGCGCGAGTCGCAACAGGACCCGGCTGCCGCCGTGCAGGCTCCAGCTGCTCTCGTCGTCCCGCCGGTGCACCAGGTCGTGGACGTGGACGGTGTCCTCGTCGATGTACTCCAGGAACCAGGTCGTGATCTCCCCCGAGCTGGTGGCGCCCTGGACGAACCGGTCGCGGCCCCGGAGTTCCTGGGTGAGGTCGGCGAACCCCACCACGAACATGCCGCCCGGTGCCAGCGAGGCGAAGACGTTCTCGAACAGCGCTCGCACCCCGTCCTTGCCGGGCACCCGGAGCAGGGCCTCCCCGCAGCACACGATGGTGTCGAACGGGCCTCCGTCGGGTGGTTCGAAGGGCTGGCGCACGAGGTCGGCGGTCGTGCGCACGACGGTGGGGCAGCTGTCGAGCAGGCGGAGGTCGTCCTCCGAGCACGGCGGGTGGTCACCGACGGCGAGGAGGACCGAGTCGAAACCCCGGGTCGCCAGGGCGAGGGCGTAGTGCCCCGGCCACCCTCCGAGGTCCAGCGCGGTCCCGCCGTGCTCGGGGACACGGCAGTGCTCCAGGAGCTGACGGGGCTGCCTGACCACGGACAGCAGATCGTCGGTGGGGGTCCCGCCGGGTGCCGGGAACTCGACCAGCAGCGTCTCGTGCAGGTCAGCGACATTGAACACGACGTATCCTCCGGCATCCCCAAAAAGGATCCAGTCATCCGACCGGACACTACGAGTGAGTGATCGGTGACCGAGAGTCGGGTAGCGGGTCCCAGCCTAGCGATCCGGGCCCGTCCGTGGGGAGGGAACCCGGCCAGGGCGGGCGGCCGACGGCGCAGGTTCGCCACCTCCCGGCCAGCTCCCCACACCGAACGCGCACGTCGTCGTGCCGTTCGCCTGCTCGGCCCAGCGGTGCCCGCCGGTCGGAGTCGCCCGGGCCGCAGCCGGTTTCCCCGTCACCACCGGGGAACGGTGGTGTCCCGTTCCGGGTCCCCGCCCAGCGCCGCGATCCCGAGCCAGTCCGCGCACACGTCGGATGTCGCCGGGTGCAGCGCCCCGTACCGGGCGTCGCGGTAGATCCGCTCCAGGGGGTTCCCCCGGGTGGTCGCCGCGGTTCCGGCGGCCTCCAGCACCGAGGACGCGACCGTCGCGGCCGTGTCGCCGGCCAACAGCTTGGCCCGCCACACCCAGCGGTTGGTGGTCGCCGACCCCGGATCACGGTCCACCCGGCTGGCCGCCTCCCGCACCGCCAACCGGGCGGCGGCCACGGCCGCGTCGGCCCGGCCCATCCGCCCCCGCACCGCCGGCAGGTGGTCGAGGCCGCGCTCGCTGAGCTGGGAACGGGCCTCCCGCAGCGCGGACTCGGCGACTCCGACGTAGACGGCGGCGTAGGAGGCGATCATCCAGTGCGGCATGGCCTGGACGAACGTCGGCGCGAGGCCCTCCACCCCGCCGAGCAGGGCGTCCCGGCCCACCGTGACGTCCAGCCGGAGGTCGTCACTGGCCGTCGCGCGCATGCCCAGGGTGTCCCAGGACCGGACGACCTCCACCCCGGAGCCGGCGGGGACCACGAAGTAGGAGACGGTGGGCGTGGAGTAGTCACGTTCCAGCGCCGACCGGGCCCCCACCAGGTAGAGGTCGGCGTGGCCGGCCGCCGACACGAAGGACTTCTCCCCGATGATGCGGTAGCCCTGCTCCACCTCGTGGTAGGTGGTGGACATCCTGGACAGCCGGGAGCCGACCCGGCGCTCGCTCAGGGCGACGGCGAAGAGCTTGCCGGTCAGGGCCGCCGCCAGGATCCGGTCGTGGGCCTCGGCCACCTCCGCCCGCCGGTCGGGGTCCTCCACGAGCGTGGCCGGCAGGCTCGCCAGGGCGCCCACCACCGAGGAGTGCATGTTGAACACCAGCGCGGTCGCCCCGGAGCCGCAGGCCAGCTCGATGGCGATCTCCACGTAGTCCCCGAAACTGGCGCCGGTGCCGCCCAGCCTGCGCGGGGCCATCAGACCGAACAGGCCCGCCGCCCGCAGCTGTTGGAAGTCGGTGACCGGGAAGGCCCCGGCCTCGTCGTGCTGGGCGGCGCGCGCCGCGAACAGGGGGGACAACGCGCGGGCCCGGGACAGGGCCTCGGCGCTGGTGGTGGGCGCGTCGTCCGGGGGGATCACCCCGCCCCAGTGGTCGGGCCGGTCCTCGCCGACCAGCCCGACGGGGAGGTCCGGCTGCGTCGACTCCTGGCGCCGGTCCTGGGGCCGGCGCCCGGAGGGAGCGCCGTGCTCGATCACGACGCCCCGAACCTTCCCGCGCCCGCCCGCCCCCGACGCGCACCC
>NZ_AGVX02000248.1 GCF_000239155.1 Actinoalloteichus spitiensis RMV-1378 | reverse complement strand
GAAGTAGTGCGCACGGCGATCCCAACCGCGCTCGCCGAGCAGGTGTCGCCGCAACGCGGCGACGAGACCGGCCTCCCCCGCCACCCAGGCGTAGGGCGCGCCGGCGGGCAGCTCGAGCCCCGCCAGTTCGGCGACCAGCCGTTCCCCGGGAGCGACACCGGACCCCTCGGGGAGCCAACGGACCTCCACCCCGGGGCCGGCGGCCAGTGGTTGCGCGTCGTCCTCTGCGGGCACCGACACCAGCACGTGGGCGACGGCGTCCGAGGGCAGTGACTCGACGATCGCCCCGATCGCCGGGAGGGCCGTGGCGTCGCCCACCAGCAGTTGCCAGTCGGCGTCCCCCGGCCGGTACTCGACCCCGATCGGCTCGCCCTGGTGGTGCGCGGCGGGTGCGATCAACCCGAGGACATCGCCCGGCCGAACCCGGTTGGCCCAGCGGGTGGCGGGGCCGGCGTCGCCGTGCAACGCGAAGTCGATGTCGATCTCGGCGAGTGCGGGGCGGTGCGCCCGGATGGTGTAGGTGCGCATGGGCGGTTGGAGGGCCTCGGGCATGGCGCGCCACGCCTGGTACCAGTCGTCGGCGGCGGGCAGCGCGGGGCGGTCCTCGCCGTCCAGGGGTAGCAGGATCTTGACCCGCTGGTCGTACCCGCCGCTGCCGACGGTGGCGATGGCCGCGCCGCCGAGAGTCACCCGCATCATGTTCGGGGTGACCAGGCGGGCGGCGGTCACCGTGGCGTGGCAGACCGTGGACGTGGGCCGTGCGGTCGCGGGCCGGGCTGCGACGGCGGCGTTCGGGGCGGTCATCGGCTCCTCCTTCGGACCCGCGGCCGGCCGAGCACGCCGACCAGGGGCGCGGCGAGCGGGGACGACCGGCGGGGGCGGGTCACGGACACCTCCGGGGCGGCGTTCAGGTTTGCCTACCCTAACCTCCCGCTGCCCCGTTCGGGCAAGGGGTGCGCACCGCCACCCCCGCCTGACAGGCCCGCCGTCCACAGTGGGTGGTGATGGGGACGCGCGGCCTGTCGGTGTGGGAGGAGGCGCCCGCCGGAACCGGCCGCTCGACGGGGCCCACCGCCGCGCGCCTCGTCCGCCCTCGGCGCCACCCGGCCCACGCCGTCACGGGTGCCGGGTCCCGCCCAGCGGGACGGGGACCGTGGGTCGGGCCGGGCCCGGTGGCTGGGCGGGGACGTGGAACGCCTCCTCCTCAGCCCGCCGGCCGCACGATCCCCCGCGCCAGGCCCAGCCCCACCACGTCCTGCGGGCGCAGCCACAGCTGGTCGGCGGTCGCGGGAACCTCGGAGGGGTCCCGCTTCAGGATCGCGGCCGCCGCCTCCGGGGAGGTCACCGAGAAGTAGCTGTCCGGCGCCATCCAGGTGTTCTCCGACGAGGCGAACGCCAACGCCCCACCCGAACCGCCCTCCCCCACCACCAGGGTGGTCACCGGCACCCTGGCCTCGGCGATCGCGGCGAACAGCGCGCCGATCGCGCCCCCGGCCCCGGCCCGTTCGGCGGCGCCGTCGTTGGCCGCCCCCACCGTGTCCACCAGCGTCAGCACCGGGATGCCGAGCCGGTCGGCCAGCCGCACCAGTCGGGCGGCGGTCCGGAACCCGGTCGGGGTCGTCGGCGTCCCCAGTTGCGCCGCGTAGGCCACCGACCGTCCGCCCCGCCAACCGAACCCGCAGGCAACGCCGTCGTCCACGCCCCCGACCCGGTCGCCCCGGATGTCCTCCCGCCAGTCGAAGTAGGCGTCGAGGTAGGCGCCGGCCCGGGGCCGCCCGGGAGCCCGCGCCGCGCTCACCGCCTCCCACCCCGTGCCGGGCGGCGCGGCCGCACCCAGGGCGGCGGGCGGCGGAACCGGGCCCACCGCCGGCCCGGTCAGCAACCGCACCCAACGCGCCACCACGGCGGGGAGATCCGGTGCCGGCACGACCGCGTCGACGTGCCCGGCGGCGAACTGCCCCTCGGCGGTGTAGGCGGCCTCGTCGCCCGGCGGGCGGACCCGGGACCCGGCGAAGCCGATCTGCGCCCCCGGCGCGGCGAGGGTGACGTCCGCGCCACTGGCCAGTGTCGCCCACCCTCCGCCCGTGGTGGGGTCGAGCGCCACCGCGAGCTGCGGCACCCCGGCGAGCCTGGTCCGGCCCATCTCGGTGGCGACGCGGTGCAGTTGGGACAACGCGGCCATCCCCTCCTGGGTGCGGCTGCCGCCGGTCGCGACCAGCGACACCACCGGCGTGCCCCGTTCCCGGGCCTGGGCGAGGGCCGCCCCCACCCGCATCCCGGTCCGGTGGCCGATCGACCCGCCGAGGAAACCGAACTCGAAGGCCACCAGGGTCACGGGCACCCCGGCTACCGTCCCGGTGCCGCAGACCACCGACTCGCTCTCCCCGGACCGCTCGACCGCGCGGGCGTGGGCACCGCCGTACCCCGGCCACCCGATCGGCCCATCCCCCGCCAGCGGGCTGGTGTCCACCGGAACCGACCCGACGAAGTCGGGCGCCAGGGCACGCAGCAGGACCCGGGCCGGCACCCGCTCACCCATCCAGCGCCCGCTTCATGACCTTGCCCAGGTCGTTGCGGGGCAACGCGTCCAGGTAGCGCACCACCCGGGGCCGCTTGTGCGGGGCCAACAGGGTGGCCACGTGATCGGCCAGGTCCGCCTCGGAGGGGCGGGACGCGGCCGGCACCACCCAGGCGACCACCCGCTCCCCCAGGTCCGGGTCCGGCTCCCCCGTCACCGCCACCTCCGCCACCCCGGGGTGGTCGAGCAGGGCGTTCTCGATCTCCCCCGCCCCGATCTTGTAACCGCCGCTCTTGATGAGGTCCGTGGCTCGCCGGCCGACGATCCGCAGGGAACCGTCCGGATCCCGCACCCCCATGTCCCCGGTGCGGAACCACTCGCCGTCGAAGGCGTCCCTGGTGGCGTCGGGACGGTTCAGGTACTCGGTGAACAGGTTCGACCCGGTCACCTGGATCTCCCCGATGGTCTGCCCGTCGTCCTCGGTCAACTCCGCACCGGCGTCGTCGACCAGCCGCACCCGCACCCCGGCCAGCGGGAAGCCCACCGTGCCCGGCCGCGCCGGCCCGTCCACCCGGACACTGGTGTTCATCAACGTCTCGGTCATCCCGTACCGCTCGACCACCCGCTGCCCGGTGGCCGCGCCGATGCGCTCGTGGTCGTGCACCGGCAGCGCCGCCGACCCCGAGACCAGCAGCCGCGCCGAGGACAAGGCCTCGGCCAGGTCGGGCCGGTCCGCGATCTCCTCGGCGATCCGGTGGTACATGGTCGGCACGCCGAACATCATGGTGCCGCCGGCCGACAGCCGCTCGACGAGCGCGTCGGTGCCGAACCGGCCCAGGTGGTGCACCGCGCCGCCCAGCCTGACCGGGCCGAGGATTCCCAGCACCAGGCCGTGCACGTGGAACAGCGGCAACGCCTGCACCAGGACGTCCTCGGCGGTCCACCGCCACGCCTGCCCCAGGGCGTCGATCGTGCTGGCGATCGCCCGGCGGGGCAGCACCACGCCCTTGGGGGCGCCCGTCGTCCCCGAGGTGTAGACGATCAGCGCGGGGTGCTCGGCGGGCGGTTCCGCCGGCAGGTCGCCACCGTCACCGGTCAGCGAGACGCTCACCCGGGGCACCCGCGTCAACGCACGGGGCAGGGTCACCCCGGGTTCGGCGAGGACGAGCGCCGGGGCGCTGTCCTCGACGATGTGCGCCACCTCCCGTTCCCCGCTCCTCGGGTTGATCGGCACGGCGGGCACCCCGGCCACCAGCGCCCCCACCACGGCCACCGCCGTGTGCGCGGTGGGCGTCGCCCACACCGCGACGTGCACTCGCCGGCCCCGCGTGGTCTCCACCGAACGCAGCCGCCGGGCCACCGCCCCGGCCGCGGCGGCCAACCCCGAGTAGTCCAGTGCGACGGACCCGAACCGGACGGCCTCGCGGGCGGGCGGGTTCAACAGGGCGGGAAACAGCGGCTCGGTCACGGGGAACCTCCTGGCTCGCGGTCCACGTCCGGACGACGAGGGACGTCGTGGTCGGCTGGCCGGTCATGGCTCAGCCGAAGCCGGGCACCACGAACGCCAGCCAGATCAGCGCCGGTGCCGCAGCCACCACGATGCTGGCGTAGATCAGCAGCCGGCGGAAGAGGAGATCACGGTCGAAACCGGCGGAGTTCGCCAGGACCAACGCCCCGTTGGTGGAGAAGGGGCTGACGTCGACCACCGTCGCCGACACGGCCAACGCCGTCACCATCCCCACCGGCCCGATGGCCCCGGTCAGCAGGAACGGCACGGCGAGGGGGATGAGCGCGCCCATGATGCCCACCGAGGACGCGAACGCGGAGACGATCCCCCCGATGTAGCAGAACAGCAGGGCCGCCAGCAGGGGAGCTCCGATGCTCCCGACCGCCTCCCCGGCGTAGTCGATGGTGCCCATCGTCTCCAGGACGCTCACGTAGGTCAGCACCCCGCAGATCAACAACACGGTGGACCAGGTGATCTCGGTGACGGCGGCCCGCCCGGTGTCCCGCCACACCACGCTGAGCAGCACGCCGAGGGTGATGGCCGTCAGGCCCACGTCGAGGTCGAGGACGAGGGCGCCGACGACGAGCACCACCAGACTGGCCAGCGTGGTGGCCCGCGCCGGTGTGAGCCGGGGGCCGCCGCCCCGGTCGGCTCGGGAGCTGCCTCCGGGCCGGACGTCCGCACCCCCCGCCCCGGGGGAGGTCCCGGTGTCGGGCACCTCGCCGACCGGTGCCGGGTCCCCTGCCCCGCCGTGCCCGCCCCTCGCCGTGCGGGCCTCCGCCGTCGGCGCGGATGTCGGGTCCGGTTCCAGCTCGGCCGGGGCCCGCACGTCGGTGCGGGGCAGCCGCAGGCCACCCAGCACGACGAAAGCGATGGCGGCGACCACGAGGTTGACGGCCAGGCTCGCGAGGAACGACACGGTCGGGTTGCCCGCCAACCCCTCCCTGGCGACGACGGAGTTCACCGTCGTCCCGTAGACGCTGATCATCGAGAACGACCCGGCCTGGGTGCCGTGCACGAGCAGGACACCCATCAGCAGGGGGTCGATGCCGTAGTTCCTCGCCGCCCGCAACGCGACCGGTGCCAGGATCGCGGCCGCCGCCGGACTGACCGCCCCGATACCGGTCATCAACGCGGCCACGCCGAAGATCACCCAGGGGATGAGGACGACGCGGCCGCCCACGAGGCGCAACGCGGAGTGCACCAGCCAATCGGTCGTCCCGTTGACCCTGGCGAAACCGAACAGGAACGTGACCCCGACCAGCACCACGAAGAGGTCCCCGGGGAAACCGGCGAGGATCGCGTCCTCGTCCATGCCGGCCAGCAGGGTCCCCACCCCGAACGCCGCCGCGAAGGACAGCACACCCATGTTCAGCGACCGGGTGGTCGCGATGACGAACACGGCGACCAGCACGAGGATGGAGATCAGCTCAGCGGACATCGGCGCTCCCGTCCGTGGGTCGCGAAACCGCCGGGTCCACCGTGGACCGGCCCGGTGGTGGTCCCACCGTCCTGCCGGCCGGTCGGGGTGTCAACACCCGGTCCGGACAACTGGCTCGGCCGCTCCGCCAGCAGGCCGCCGCCGGGTTCCGCCGTCGAGAGGTGTCACCGAGGCGTTCGGCTCCGCCCCCGCTCCGGGTCATCACCCGCTGAGCCGCCACAGGTCCAGCACTTCGCACCACCAC
>NZ_AGVX02000249.1 GCF_000239155.1 Actinoalloteichus spitiensis RMV-1378 | reverse complement strand
CCCCCTGCCGCTCGGCGGCACCGGACGTCGCGATCCGCAGCCCCATCGCCGCCAGGCCCGCCAGGACGGTCGGCCCCGTCCACCCCGGGCTCGGGTGGACGGCCACTCCGACCGGCTTGTCGACGACCGCCACGTCCTCGTCCTCGTGGAGGATCCGCAGCCCCGGTACGGGTTCGGGTGCCGCCACGACCGGGCGTTCCGGACGGGGGAGCTGGACCTCCATCCACGAGCCGGCCACCAGCCGGTCCGACTTGCCCGCCGGAGCGCCGTCGATCACCACACCACCGGACTCGGCGATCGACACCACGGCCGTCCGTGACAGACCGAGCAGTTTCGCCAGGCCGGCGTCGACCCGCATCCCGTCGAGTCCGTCGGGCACCGGAAAGGTGCGGGTGTCGCTCATCGCTGGTCGTCTCCCTCGGCGGTGTTCGTCTTCTCCTGGTCGGCGCGCCCCCGGACGGTGCTCCCGTCGTAGTCCCGGCCGAGCACGGCCAGCACCAGCAGCAGCGCCACCCCGCCCACCAACGCGGAGTCGGCGACGTTGAACACCGGCCACACGCTGCCGTCAGGAGCGAACAACGAGACGAAGTCCACGACGTGACCGTGCAGGGGCGCCGGGGAACGGAAGATCCGGTCCGCGAGGTTGCCCAGCGCACCGCCCAGCATGAGGCCCAGCCCCAGTGCCCAGCCCACCGAGCGCAACCGGGGCGCGATCCAGATGATACCCGCGACCACGCCGACGGCGACCAGGGTCAACAGCCACGTCATGCCCGTCGCCATCGAGAACGCGGCCCCCGGGTTGCGCAGCAGCACCAGGTACACGCCGCCACCGAGCAGCCGGACCGGCTCCCGCCCCTCCAACTGGGCGACGGCGACGACCTTGGTGACGAGGTCGAGGGCGAACGCCACCGCGGCCACGACCGCGAGCAGGGCCACCCGCCGCCTCGGCGGGCCCCCGCC
>NZ_AGVX02000250.1 GCF_000239155.1 Actinoalloteichus spitiensis RMV-1378 | reverse complement strand
TTCCTGGGGTGCAGGGCCTCCAACAAACCCAGTACGGTCCAGCAGCCGATGACGGTGCCCTCCGGTCTTCCCCGCGCACGCGGGGCTGTTCCGCAGCACACCTGAGAGGGAGATGCACCATGGGAGTCTTCCCCGCGCACGCGGGGCTGTTCCCCGAAGACCTTTTCGTTGCAGCTGATCAGGGCCGTCTTCCCCGCGCACGCGGGGCTGTTCCCGCCATGCCGTCCACTGTGGACGGCTGGTGTCAGTCTTCCCCGCGCACGCGGGGCTGTTCCCCGGGACTCCCACGGCGACAGGCCCAGCACCGCGTCTTCCCCGCGCACGCGGGGCTGTTCCGCCACCGCGGAGCCGCTCGGTCGCCTCGACGTAGTCTTCCCCGCGCACGCGGGGCTGTTCCGTACGGCGTCGTCACTCTGTGGGCGACCCAGGCGGTCTTCCCCGCGCACGCGGGGCTGTTCCATCTGGGTGGCCCACCCCGGCCGGTGGTGCATCGTCTTCCCCGCGCACGCGGGGCTGTTCCACCGAGGACATGGGCGATGAGGACGGATCGTGGGTCTTCCCCGCGCACGCGGGGCTGTTCCCAGCCAGCCAGTGTCGGGCGGCCAGATGTCCACGTCTTCCCCGCGCACGAGGGGCTGTTCCGGCGAGCGCGCTCACCGTGCACCCCCGGTCAGGGTCTTCCCCGCGCACGCGGGGCTGTTACCCACCGCACCAACTCCGCCCCGTTCGCTGTTCCCGGTCCTGGGGGGTCCTCGTTGGGTGGGTTTGGTGCCCGGGGGCGCTGTCGCCGGTGGTGGCCAGCGGTGGTGCTATTCACGCTCGCGTGGGCGCTGGCGGGAGCGGCCTGTCCTGACGTCTGCCGTTCCGGGTGTCACGAGGACTGGGTAGCGACATGCCCGGCTCTGCTCTTGAAAAACAAGTGTGGAGTTGTACGGTGCCAGCATGCGGACGTACGGGGACGCGTGCGGGATCACCCGGGCGCTGGATGCGGTGGGGGAGCGGTGGGCGCTCCCGGTCGTGCGGGAGCTGGTGTTCGGGCCACGGCGGTACTCGGACCTCGCCGCCGCGCTGCCCGGCGTGAGCACGAACATCCTGGGCACCCGGCTGCGGGAGCTTGCCGAGGTCGGCGTGGTGGTCCGGCGGCGTCTCCCGCCGCCCACGCCGGTCGCGGTCTACGAACTCACTGCCTGGGGGCGGGCGCTCGAGCCGGTGCTGATCGCCCTCGGGCGGTGGGCCGCGCACACTCCGGTGGACCTCGCCGCCCAGGTCCTCAGCCCCTCCTCCTTCGCGTTGGCGCTGCGCACCACCTTCGATGCCTCCCTGGCCGCCGGACGCACGGTCGCGGTGCGGCTGGAGATGGGTGAGGACGTGTTCGACGCGCGGATCGAGGAGGGCGCGTTCCACATCGCCCGGGCCGCTCCCGACTCGCGACCGCCCGCCGTACGCGTGGCGGCCCCTCCTGCCGTCCTGTCAGACCTGACGTTCGGCTCCCTGTCAGTTGAGGCCGCCGAGCGCCGCCAGCTCGCCGTGGTCAGCGGTCCGCACGCGGACGTCGAGTCCCTGTTGTCCTGTTTCGTTCTCCCCGATCCACCCCCTGAGGAAGGACATTCGTGAGCAAGGTCGTCGTGGACATCTCCATGTCGTTGGACGGTTTCGTCACCGGCCCGAACGCCGGTCCGGACCAGGGCCTGGGGGAGGGCGGTGAGCCGATCCACCGCTGGGTCATGCCGGAGGAACCCTCGCCGGAGGACTCCGCGCTGTTGGATGCCGCGTTCAGGGCGACCGGGGCCGTCGTGATGGGTCGGCGGACGTTCGACGTGATCGACGGTGCCGCCGGTTGGAAGGACGACCTCGGCTACGGCTACAAGCAGGACCAGTCCCAGGCGCCCCCGAACTTCGTGGTGACCCACGAGCCCCCGGCGGACCCCCGGCACCAGACCGGTTTCACCTTCGTGACCGAGGGCGTGGCAGCGGCCGTCGCGGCCGCCCGGGAGGTCGCCGGCGACCGGGAGACCGTGATCATGGGTGGCGGGGACGTCTGCGGTCAGGCGCTCGCGCTCAACCTCGTCGACGAGCTCCGCATCCACCTGTCCCCGGTGTTGATGGGCTCGGGCACGCCACTCTTCGCCCACATCGACCAGCGCGTCCTGCTGTCGCAGGCGACGGTCGCGGTGACGCCGAACGCCACCCACCTGACCTACCAGCTGCCTCGGGACGAGCGCGAGGCCTGACCCGCCGGCCAAGCGCCCGCCTCCTTCGGGAGCCCACCGTGCCACCACCGGGTAGCACGGTGACGCGCCGGGGCGGGGGGTCGGCCCCGCCC
>NZ_AGVX02000251.1 GCF_000239155.1 Actinoalloteichus spitiensis RMV-1378 | reverse complement strand
CGACCGGGCGAGGGCCGGCCGCCTCCACTCCGGGCCGGCCCACCCGCCCGCCGACCGCCCGCGCCGGCGCACCCCGTCGCCTCCCGGTCCGGCCGCCACCGCCGAACGGCGGTTCCCGCCAAGCACCCACGCTGCCACTCCTCGCGACCGACCCCGACTCCGCACCAGTCTCCCAGCAGCACCGACCCGGAACGGGAGCCGGCCGGTCCGCTCACCGCCCGGCCCGGCCGGGCGCACCGGAGGCGGGAGGGCGCCGGTCAGCGGGCGATCACTTCCCTGGCCAACGCCCGGTACGCCTTGGCCCCCGCCGACCGCGGCGCCCACCGGGTGATCGGCTCACCGGCCACCGTCGTCTCGGGAAACCGCACCGTGCGGTTGATGACCGTGTCGAAGACGATGTCCCCGAAGGCCTCCACCACCCGGGCCATCACCTCGCGGGAGTGCAGCGTCCTCGGGTCGAACATGGTGGCGAGGATCCCGGTGATCTCCAGCTTCGGGTTGAGCCGCTCCCGGACCTTCTCGATGGTGTCGATGAGCAGCGCGACCCCCCGCAGGCTGAAGAACTCGCACTCCAGCGGGATCAGCACCCCGTCCGCCGCCGCGAGCGCGTTCACCGTGAGCAGTCCCAACGAGGGCTGGCAGTCGACGAGGATGTAGTCGTACTCGGAGATCACCGGTCGCAGCACCCGCGCCAGGGTCTGTTCCCGGCCGACCTCCGCCACGAGCTGCACCTCCGCCGCCGACAGGTCGATGTTGCTCGGCAACAGGTGCATGCCCTCGGCGGGCGTCTTCATGACCACGTCGCGGACACCCACCGCGCGTTCCATGATGACGTTGTAGATCGTGGTGTCCAACTGGTGGGGCTGCACGCCCAACCCCACCGACAGCGCACCCTGCGGGTCGAAGTCCACGAGCAGCACCCGCCGCCCGCACTCGGCCAGCGCCGCGCCGAGGTTGATCGTCGAGGTCGTCTTGCCCACCCCGCCCTTCTGGTTGCAGATCGCCAGGACGGTGGCGGGGCCGTGGCTGTCCACCAACGGCGGTTCCGGCACGTGCCGCCGGGGGCGACCGGTCGGCCCGATCTCGCCCTCCAGGGTTTCGGCGGCCTCGTCCTCCCCGGGGTCCACCGTGCCGGGCGCCATGCTCAGGTCGACCCTGCCGCCCCGTGGCCGTCCCACCGGCGAAGGCGACGGTGTCGACATCGTGACCTAGCTCCTCGTGTCCACGGTCGTGACCAGGCGCAGCCTATGGGCAGCCCGAAGCAGCGGCAACGCGCCTCGCCGTACCACCGGTCCTGGCCGGGCCGGACGCCACAGGCCGAGTCGGGCACCGCCATCAACATACTCGGGTGGCGTCAACGACAGACAGTAGCCAGACCGGGTGGAAAAGGCGGTGCCGATCACACCTCGCGATCACCCGGGTGGTCGCCGCCCCGACCGCCCGGCCGGCGGTGAGCGCGGGTCGTCGCCGGCCGGATCGGGGCCACCCGGGGCCGTGACGGGCGCAGCACCGGGAGGCCGGCACCGATGGGCGGCTCAGCCCAGCGCCCGGGGGTGGGCCAGCGCGTACACCTCGCGCAGCGAGTTCACGGTGACCCGCGTGTAGATTTGCGTCGTGGTCACCGAGGCGTGGCCCAACAGCTCCTGCACCACCCGCACGTCGGCCCCGGCCAGCATGAGGTGGGTGGCGAAGGAGTGCCGCAGCGTGTGCGGCGACAGGTCGGCACCGACGCCCGCGCGGTCCGCCGTGTCCCGCAACACCTGCCACCCGCTCTGCCGGGACAGCCGACCGCCCCGCGCGTTGAGGAAGACCGCCGGACCTCCCCTGCCCCGGGACGCCAGGTCCGGGCGGCCGCGTACCCGGTAGGCCTCCACCGCGGCCAGGGCGGGTCGACCCACCGGCACGACCCGTTCCCGACCCCCCTTGCCCCGCAGCACGACGACCCGCTCCCGCGCGTCGACGTCGTCGAGGTCGAGTCCCACCGCCTCCGAGATCCGGGCTCCCGTGGAGTACAGCAGCTCCACCAGTGCCCGATCCCGCAGACCGCGCGGGCTGTGCTCGTCGCCCGCCGCCGCCACCAGGCGCAGCACCGTGTCCACCGGCAGCGCCTTCGGCAACCGCCGAGGCGCGTTGGGCGGGGACACCTCACGGGCGGGGTCGGCCAGGGCGAGACCCTCCTGGTGGCAGAACCGGTGGAACCCGCGCACCGCGACCAGGGTCCTCGCGGCCGAGGTCACCGCGAGCCCGGGCTCCCCGCCGCTCGGCTCCCGCAACTCGGCGAGGAAACCACTGACCTCCCGCTCCCCGACCTCGTCGAGGCCCCGCACCCCCGCCGAAGCGAGCCAGGACAGGTAGCGACGCAGGTCGCGCCGGTAGGAGTCGATCGTGTTCTCGGCGAAACCCCGCTCGACCACCAGGTGGTCGAGGTAGGTGCGCGCCGCCCCGAGGAGGGCCTCGGCGACCTCGGGATCCTCCTGGGCCGCCGGCGCCGGCGGCACCCGCTCCGGTACGCCACCCCCACCGGACCCGGCCATCCCCCCGCCCGACGGCCCCGTGCTCCCGCCACCGGGAGCGACCACCCGCTCGGAGCTCACCCCAGCACCTCCTCCGGGGAACCGTGCGGCAGTCCGTGGACCCGGCCGACCTCCGCGCACAACAGCGTGCCCTCCAGCACCTGGAGACCGGCCGCCAACGCCGGGGTCGACCGTGCCGCCTCCGCAGCGCCCAGGTCGGCCAGCGCCGCCACGTAGGGCAGGGTCGCGTTCGTCAGCGCCCAGGTCGAGGTGTGCGGCACCGCGCTGGGGATGTTGGGGACGCAGTAGAAGACCGAGTCGGCGGCCCGGAAGGTCGGCTGGGCATGGGTGGTGGGGCGGGACAGCTCGAAGCAGCCGCCCTGGTCGATCGAGACGTCGACGAGCACCGAACCCGGTCGCATCCGCTCCACCAGCGCGGCGCTCACCAGTTCCGGGGTGGGCGCGCCCGGCACCAGCGCGGAACCGATGACGAGGTCCGCCCACAGGCAGGCCCGTTCCACCTCGTAGGCGCTGCTGGGGACCGTCCGCACCCGCCCCCGGTGCACCAGGTCGAGGTAGCGCAACCGGGCCGGGTCGGAGTCCACCACCACCACCTCCGCCTGGAGGCCCAGCGCGATGAGGGCGGCGTTGGCGCCCACCACCCCGCCGCCCAGGACCGCCACCTTCCCGGCGGGAACGCCCCGCACCCCGCCGAGCAGGACCCCCCGACCGCCCTGCGCCCGTTCCAGGCAGTGGGCCCCCACCTGCGCGGCCATCCGCCCCGCCACCTCGCTCATCGGCGACAGCAGCGGCAGGGAACCGTCCGGCGCCCGCACGGTCTCGTAGCCGACGGCGGTCGTCCCCGCGCCCACCAGGGCGGCGGTCAGGTCGGGATCGGCGGCCAGGTGGAGGAACGCGAACAACGTCTGGCCCCGACGCAGCGACGCGTACTCCCCCGGTTCGGGCGCCTTCACCTTCAACACCAGCTCGGCGCGCTCCCACACCTGCTCCGCGGCGGCGAGGACCTGGGCGCCGGCGGCGAGGTAGTCGGTGTCGGGGAAGGATGACCCCACGCCAGCCCCCGACTCCACCACGACCTGGTGGCCCCGCCGGGTCAACTCCACGACCCCGGACGGCGCGAGAGCCACCCGGTGTTCGCCCTCCCGCAGTTCACGGGGCACCCCGACCCGCAACGCGCCACCTCCACTTCCCGACCCGACCACGGCGACGTGGGCCGGCCCCGAGGATATCGGCGGTGGCGTCGATGACGGTCGGGAGACGAGCTGTCACCCCGTGCCCCGCCACCGGCCCGGACGGGGGATTATGAGGTGGTGGCGACCAAGAAACCAGACAGCCTGCGCATTGGCACCCTGGAACGTGAGGCCGCGGTGGCCTCGCTGGGCGATCACCTCGGCGCCGGTCGACTCGACCTGGAGGAGTACGAGGAGCGGATGCGTTCGGCATCCGCCGCGAAGACCCGGGGCGAGCTGATCAGGCTCTTCGAGGACCTGCCCGGCCCGCTGCCGGAACCGCTGCGCGACGCGCCCGCTCCACCGCCACCTCCGCCCCCGACGCCCGTCGTCCTCAGCCCCGCACCGCCGCCCGCCAGGGTTGAGGAGGACCTCTCCCCGAAGTCGAAGGTGGTCGCGGGGGTGCTCCAGCTCGTCCCGGGCTTCGGCATCGGCCGCATCTACACCGGCCGGGTCGCGCTGGGGCTCGCACAGCTCGCGACCGTGCCGGTGTTCGGTTTCGGTGTGCTGTGGTGCTGGATCGACGGCATCATCCTGCTCGCCTACGGGGGCAGGGACCGGGAGGGCCGGCGGCTGCGGGAGTGACCTCGGCCGGGGCGGTCACCGCGCCGGGCCCGAGGTGGGACGGGCCATCCGCCGGGCCCCGGTCAGCGCCGGTCCGCGACGCGAGCCGCCCACCGGGTGGGGCGGTCCCGCC
>NZ_AGVX02000252.1 GCF_000239155.1 Actinoalloteichus spitiensis RMV-1378 | reverse complement strand
GCCCTGGCGCCGGGGGCTGGTCATGCGGGGGCCGACCGAGCTGCGGGTGTCGTGGTGAGGCTGGAGGTGTGCCGGCTGGAGAGGCGGGCGGGCCTCCTCCCCGGGCACGGGCGGCACGGCACCACGCGTCGTGCCCTCGTCCGGCGTCCCGCCGTCGGCGGCGCCCGCTCCCGATCGGCGCCCGGCTCACCGCTTCTGGGGTTTCCCGGCCGGGCTGGTGCGTTCTGATCCGCGGTTCCGCGACGGCCGCCGAGAGCGGGGAGCGGGTGGCCTCACCAACGGGGACCGGTTGCGTCCGGGCGAGCGCGGTTGGCTAAAGTAAGGGCAGCAACGCCCCCGTAGCCCAATCGGCAGAGGCAGCGGACTCAAAATCCGTCCAGTGTGCGTTCGAGTCGCACCGGGGGCACTCGCCTTTCGCCGGGCGATACGGCCCCTGACCAGCATGTTCTGGTCAGGGGCCGCTTGGCGTCGGCGTCCGGCTGCGTCCGGGCGTCACCGGGCAGGTGTGGGGTCCTGTCGACAATGGGGTGACACGCTCGGTCCTGCCCGAGGGCGGCGTAGATCTGGTGCAGCGTGCCCCGCCCGTTCCGCGAGCTAGGTGGAGGGCGCCCCACTGCTGAGCGACGTCGAGACGCAGGCGTGGCGCAGTCGCACGGACAGCTGGCCAACGGCGGGGGCGTACTCCTCCGGTGTCCGCATTCGTTGCCTTGTCCCACTCCCACCGTCGTCGGCTCGGCCAGGTCGCCACCCGTGAGGTTGCGGAACAGTCGCCCATCCGTAGCTGTCGAGACGCGGCTCAGGTGCGCATGCGGCAACGCCGTCAGCGGTGGGGGGCGGGGCGCAGGCCGCACCTCCCCACGCGCCCGCTGTTCCAGGGGACGCCGATCACGGCGCTGCCCCGGGTTGGTTCACACGACCTCGGTGGCGTCGTCGAGCAGCCTGGCGGCGGGACCGTCCCCGACGAGCTCCTGAGGTCGCGGTGGGAGCGGTGCCGTGAAGCGGTCCCGGTTCGTCCCACCGCATGGCCCGGCGGTGCGGACGACGGGCCAGGGGTTCCTCCCCGGGAGGCGGAGCTGATGCGGCGACCGCCGGGGTCGACGGGGCGAGGCGCGTGCCTACCGGGTGCCGACTGCCGGTCCCGAGTCGGACGGCACGCCGGCCTGGGGCTCCACCACGACTGTGGTGGTTCACGCCGAGGCTGGTCCGGTTCGGGACCTGGGGTGGACCTGCGAGGGGCCGGCCTCGGCTGGGGAATCCGAGCGGAGGCCGCCGCGCTCACTCCGCCTGGAGGTGGACGTGGGGGAATGCGGCTGACCTTCCCGGTCTGCGAAGCCAGTCCCTCCCCCGCGTGGAGGTGGACGTCGTCCGGCGCCGCGCCCAGGTCGACGGCGAGATCGGGGCTGGCGGGCCGGCCAGTGCCTCGGGCGGGTTCGGGCCGAGCCCGGGGCAGTGCATTCGGGTGCTCGGCCCGTCAGCTTCCCGAGCACCCGGTCAGGACCGGGTCGGGCACGGGGCGGGGTGGGACGCGACCTCGACGGGACCCGGCGTGGAGCGGTCCCACCCCGCGCCGGCTCAGGCGATGATCCGCAGCGGGTGTTCGAGCAGGCTGGTGAGCGTCGAGAGGAACCGCGCGGCGAGAGCACCGTCGATGATGCGGTGGTCCGCCGAGAGCGTGCAGCGGATGCGGTGGCGTACCGCGACGGCGTCGTCGACGACCACGGGTTCGGGGAGCGCCGCTCCGACGGCGAGGATCGCGCCCTCGGGCGGGTTGATGATGGCGGTGAACCGCTCCACCTGGTACATGCCGAGGTTGCTGATCGTGAACGTGCCGCCGGTCATGTCCGCTCCGCTCAGCTTCCGGTCCTTCGCCAGCCCCACCAACCGCCTGGACTCGACGGCGATGCTGGAGACCGTCATGCGGTCGGCGTCGGCGATGACCGGGACCACGAGGCCGTGGTCGGAGGCGACCGCGACGCCGATGTTGACGTGCTCGTGCAGCAGGGTCGCTCCTCGGCCCTCCTCGGAGTAGGAGGCGTTGACCCCGGGGTGTTCTCGGAGGGCGATGGCGCTGGCTCGGACGATGAGGTCGTTGAGGCTGACCTTCCGCTGGCCGGTGGTGTCGAGCTCGGCGTTGATCCGCGCCCGCAGGGCGAGGAGTTCCTCGACGTCGGCGACGGCGGTGACGGAGAAGTGCGGGACCGAGCTGCTGCTCTCGGTCAGTCTCCTGCTGACGACCCGGCGGGTCGTGTCGAAGGGGACCGCCGTGGCTCGGGTGGGGCCGCCCTCGCTCGGTGCGGCGGCGCTGCCGCTGTCAGGGGGAGCGGTGTGCCCGGTCGTCGCCGCTCCTCGGGCGAGAGCCTTTTCGATGTCGACTCGGACGATCCGCCCGCCTGGGCCGCTGCCGGTGATCTCGCTGAGGTCGATGTCGTTGTCACGGGCGAGTCGCCGGACGAGTGGCGTCGCGAGCGGCCGTCGTGCGGAAGGGGAGGTGGTTCCCCCCTCGGGCGACGCCGGGGCGGGCGCTGAGGCGGGAGCTCTTCCGGGAGCCGGCGGCCCACTCCTGGTGGCCGGCGGAGAGGTTCCGGGGCTGGCGCCGTCCTCCGCCGACGTCTCCACCGGGTGGTCCCGGCCGTCGTCGATCCGGGCGATCACGGTGCCGATGCTGACCGTTTCGCCTTCCGGGAAGAGGATGTCGTGGAGGGTTCCCGCCTCGTAGGCCTCGTGTTCCATGGTGGCCTTGTCGGTTTCGATCTCGACGAGGACATCGCCGACCTCCACCGCGTCACCGGGCTTCTTGTGCCAGGCGACGATGGCGCCTTCCTCCATGGTGTCGGACAGGCGGGGCATGCGGATGTCGATCACGGGGTGTCCTTCCCTGCGCGACGGCCGACGGAGGCGAGCGTCTGGCGGATGGCGGCGGTGACGTCGTCGGCGGAGGGGAGGGCCGCCGTTTCCAGGGTCTTGGCGTAGGGCAGCGGAACCTCGGCCATGGCGACCCGGCGGACGGGAGCGTCGAGCCAGTCGAACGCGCCGTCGGAGATGGTGGCCGCGATCTCGGCGCCGATGCCGTAGGTGAGCCAGTCGTCCTCGACGACGACGGCGCAGTGGGTCCTGCGCACGGAGTCGACGACGGTCTCCCTGTCCAGGGGGCGCAGGCTCCGCAGGTCGACGACCTCGATGTCGACGCCGTCGGTCTCCGCCATCCGTTCGGCGACGGTGAGGGCGACGGCGGCCATCCGGGAGTAGGCGACGACGGTGATGTCGCTGCCCCGGCGGGTGACGGCCGCCCGGCCGATCTCCCCGGGGATGTCGTCGTCGGGCACCTCGCCCTTCATGTTGTAGAGGGCCAGGTTCTCGAGGAACAGGACGGGGTCGTCGTCGCGGATCGCCGCCAGCAGCAGCGACTTGGCGTCGGCGGGGTTGGAGGGCGCGACGACCTTCATCCCGGGCACGAACGCGTAGTACAGCTCGATGTTCTGCGAGTGGGTGGCGCCCAGTTGCTGGCCGCCACCACCCGGGGTGCGGATGACCAGCGGGACGCGGGCCTGCCCGCCGAACATCCCGTAGATCTTGGCGGCGTGGTTCACGATCTGGTCGAGGGCGAGCAGCGAGAAGTTGATGGTCATGATCTCCACGACCGGTCGGAGGCCGAGCATGGCGGCGCCGATCGCCGCTCCGGTGAACCCCTCCTCGGCGATGGGTGTGTCCCGCACGCGCTTCTCGCCGAACTCGGCGAGGAGCCCGGCCGTGATCTTGTAGGAGCCCTCGAACACACCGATCTCCTCGCCGAGGAGCAGCACGTTCTCGTCCCGGCGCATCTCGCTGCCGAGGGTGTCGCGGAGCGCCTGGCGGTAGGTCATGATGCTCACGGGTGAGCTCCGATCCGTGGGAGGGGCGCCGGTTCGAACAGGGGTTCTCCCGGGAGCCGCCGGGAGTCGTTGGGAACCGGCGTGGCGTAGGTGTAGTCGAAGAGCGTGTCCACGGCCGGGTGTGGGCTGGCCTCGGCGAAGGCGACGGCCGCCGCGACCGCGCTGGTGGCCTCCGCGTCGATCTCGGTGATCGCCTCGTCGGTCAGCTCGCCCTCGCCCCGCAGTCGGAACGCGAGGGCGGCGACGGGGTCGCTCGTCCTGAGCGCCTCCACCTCTTCGCGGGTGCGGTACTTGGCGGGGTCGACGACCGAGTGGCCCTTCAGTCGTGAGCTGACCGCCTCCAGGAGGAAGGGCCGCCCGGACCGGGCGCTCGCGAGGGCGCTGAGCATCGCCTCGCGCACCGCCACCGGGTCGTTGCCGTCCACGCGGGCCGAGGACATCCGGTAGGAGGCGGCCTTGCGGTGGAGCTCCGGTTCGCCCGACGCCTTCTCCACGGTCGTGCCCATTCCGAGGCCGTTGTTCACGACGACGTAGACGACGGGCAGGTTCCACAGGGCCGCGATGTTCAGGGATTCGTGGAAGGCGCCGATGTTGGTCGTTCCGTCGCCCATGACGCAGGCCACGGCCTCGTCGCCACCCCGGTAGTCGACGGCGAGGGCGGCTCCGGTGGCCAGGGGGAGCTGGCCACCGACGATGCCGTAGCCGCCGAGCAGTCGGGCGTCCCCGTCGAAGAGGTGCATCGAGCCGCCCCACCCCTTCGAGACACCGTCGCGTCGGCCGTAGAGCTCCGCCATCACTCGTCCTGGCTCGACGCCCCGGGCGAGGGCGTACCCGTGCTCCCGGTAGTTGGTGAAGAGGTAGTCCTCCGGTTCCAGTGCCGACATCAGGCCCACGACGGTCGCTTCCTCGCCCAGGTTGAGGTGGCAGTAGCCGCCGATCTCGGCCTGGGTGTACGCGCGTGCCGCGCGCTCCTCGAACCGGCGGATGAACACCATCCGCCGGTAGAACTCCCGCAGCTGACTGTCGTCAGTGGTGGCGTCCTCCCCCACCGGGCCGGGCTGCCCTGGCGGTTTCCGCACGGCGGGACCGCGCTTGGCCATCGTGTACTCCTCGCTCCGCGCCTGGTGGCCCCGCCGGTCGGGCGGGACCCGCAAAAAATGACACTACTTCGTATCATTATAGGATGGCACTCGGGCCGACAACCCCGGCACGGTGCTGACGAGAGGCAGGCGATGACCCACCTGGAGGCGACGGGACGGCGCAAGCGGGGCCGCCCCACGCAGGAGGAACGCGAGCGCCGGCGAGACCAGATCCTCGACGCGGCGGTGAGCCTCTTCGTGGCCAAGGGGTTCGGCCAGACCTCGATCGACGAGCTCGCGGCGGCCGCCCGCGTGACGAAGCGCACCATCTACACGTACTTCGGCGACAAGGCCGAGGTGTTCACCGCGGCGGTGGAGCGGTTCCGCGTGAGCGCCCTCGCCCAGCTCACCGCCGAGGACGAGTCCCTCACCGACGTGGCCACCCGGCTCGTCCTCGTGCTGCACTCCGACGAGGCGGTCGGACTGCACCGCCTGATGATCGCCGAGGCACCCCAGTTCCCGCGTCTCGCCGAGCGCTTCTACGCCAGTGGCCCCCTCGGCTACATCGAACTCCTCTCATCACTGCTCGACGCCGAGGGCGCACCACCGGACGCCGCGGCGGACGGTCGCGCCGAGGCGCTGTTCGGCCTGCTGCTGGGTGAACCGCATCGACGCCGACTCCTCGGGCTGGCCCCCGCTCCCACCCCCGCCGAGGCGCGGCGCCACGCGAGGGCGGCGCTCCGACTGGTGGTGGGCGAGGGTGACGGCGCCGGCTGACCTCCCCGCGGGGTGATCCGGGCGGGAGAACTCCACTCCCCCGCCGTCCCGAGCCCGCCGATCCAGGGCGGCGGGCACGACGAACCGGGCCGACCGGCCGCCGCGCCGGTGGGAGGGAACGGGATCACGGACCAGCCGGGCCTGGCCCACGGCGCGGGCACCCGACCTCCGGGGAGGTCGCGGGGGTGCCGCTACGCGGGCTGCCCCTCGCCAGCGGGCGGGGCGGGCGCGGCGAAGGCTGCGAGGAAGGTGTCGACGCCGTCACGGACGGGTCCGTCGACCTCCTCTCGGCTGAGCGCGCGCTGCCCGTACTCGCTGCTCGCCAGGACCTCGTCGGCGACGAGGGCGATGAACTGCTGGGCGGCCCGGGACGGGTCGCGGAGCACCAGCCGACCGGTCGCGGCCAGCTGGGCGAGCTTGCCGGCGAGCGCGTCGATGGTGCGGGTCCGGTTGCCGATGCGGAGGTCGCGCACGAGCTCCGGGAAACGGTTCTGCTCGCTGATCTGGAGGCGCGACACGGCGAGGCCGTCCTCCCGGGACACGCAACCCACCAGGGCGTGGCCGAGGACCTCCAGCTCGGCGCGCAGGTCGGCGGGTCGCACGTCGACGGCGTCGATCACGGCGCGGACCCGCTCGTGGGCCAGCCCCGCTCCGCGCCGCAGCGCCTCGGTGAAGAGGGTCTCCTTGTCGCCGAACCGGTGATAGACGGTCGGCTTGGCGACACCCGCCCGGCTGGCGATCTCGTCGACCTTCGCGGCGGCGAAGCCGTCCCGCCCGAAGACCTCCAGGGCAGCGCCGAGGATGCGTTCACCCTTGTCCACCTGCGCGGAACCAGCCGGAGTCACCCCACCATCGTACCGAACGGTCCACTCCCCTGAACTCGTGCGTAAACTGAACTCGTGAGTTCAATCCTTGAAACTCCTCAGTTTCCCCCTGGTCCGGCGGTGGGCAGGATCGCCGCCGTCCTGGTGCCCGGTGGCCTGTTGGCACTGCTGAGCACGACGATCGTGGGCGTCACCGTCCCGGGGATCGTGGCCGATCTCGGCGCCGACCTCGCCAGCGCGCAGTGGGTCACCTCCACGTACCTGCTGGCCGCCGGTGTCGGGATCGCCGCGAGCGCCTGGGCCAGTGCCCGTTTCGGCGTCCGCGCCACCTGGCTGGTGGCACTCACTGTCTTCGGGGTGGGCGCGGGGCTGTCCGCGCTGGCGCCGAACCTGGACGTCCTGATCACGGCCCGCGCCCTCCAGGGTCTCGGCGGGGGCATGCTGGAGCCGGTGATGCTGACGGCGCTCGCCCAGGCCGCCGGCCCCGCACGTATGGGTCGGGTGATGGGATCGGTGGCCGCCGTGATGTCCGTGGGGCCGATGGCCGGCCCCCTGCTGGGCGGCACCCTCACGGACGCGCTCGACTGGCGGTGGGTCTTCGGGGTACCCGCGATCGCCACGGTCGCGGTGTTGGCCGGTTCCGCCCTCGTCCTGCCCCGGGAGCAGGGGGACTCCGTTCGCCTCGACGGCATCGGGCTCGGGCTCCTCGCCCTCACGTCGGTCCTGGCCCTCTACGGCCTGTCCCGGGCGGCGACGCCGGCGGGTTTCGACGGCACGACCCTGGCGCTCCTGGCGGCGGCGGTCCTCGCGTTGCTCGTCTTCGTCCGCTGGGCGCGACCGCGTGGGGCGGCCGCGATCATCGACCTGAGCACCTTCGCCTCGAGGGGCTTCGTCCCTCCGGTGATCATCATGCTGCTGCTGGGTGTCGCGATCTACCCGATGTTCTTCGGACTCCCGCTGTACTACCAGGGCGTCGTGGGGATGAGCGCGGCGTCGGCGGGACTGCTCATGGTGCCCTACGGCCTGGGGAACCTCGTGATGATGCCGCTGGCGGGTGTCCTGAGCGACCGCCTGGGCGCTCGCGGCATCATGTGGGTCGGCACGGGGGTCTCGGCGGCGGCGTTCGTGCTGCTGCTGCGCACCAGCCCGGACACCTCGACGGTCACCTTCGCCGGCATCGCGCTGGCGGCGGGGGTGGGACTCGGCGGGGTGGCCAGTCCGGCCGTCGCGAGCATCTACCGCGTGCTGCCCGCCGCGCTGATCGCCTCGGGCAGCACCATCCTCTTCTGCGTCAACCAGATTGGTGGCGCTCTCGGTGTCGCCGTGCTGACCCTGCTGGTCGGCGGTCCGCACTGGACGGCGGACTCCGGCACCGCCCCCCTGTGGGTGCCGCTCGCGGCGATCGTGCTGGTCATGGTCGCGGTGTTCGGGCTGCCGCCCGCGAACCGGCCCCGCTCCTCCGAGCAGCCGGCGCGCCGAAGCGCGGATGCCGGTCCGAGCGGAGGCTGAGCCGGACCGGCTTGGCGCGGCGGGACGGCCAGCGGAACCGGTGGGCGGGATCGGTCACACCCGACCGCCCGCCGGTCCCCGGAGGGGGCGGGCCTGGGGTGGGCTCATCGCTGACCGGCGAGCCGGCCTCCGTCCGATCCGCCCTCGGGACCCTGCCGCGCGCCCCCGAGCCGTAGCCGGCCGTGGTGGTGGGCCGACACGGGAAGGTGGCGTCCCGCGAGGTCACGGTGGCCGGGCTGACGGACCGGGCCCCGGCGGCCCTGCTGAGTCCGAAGGCGAACGTTCGCCGCATGCCGCCCCCGGAAGGCGCCGGCGCGCCTGGTCAACCTCGCGCGGACTCCGGTGGTCCTCCCTGGGCCGGCTTCACCAGCAGGTGAGGGAGTCCGGGCACCCGGGTCTGCTGGACGCCCGCGAGGAGGTCCGAGCCCACCCGTCGCGTGAGTCGGACGGCCGTCGCCGCCACCATCGAACTCACGTCGCACCCCATCCGGGCGCGGCTCCGCACCAGGAGCCGGCAGGGGTGCTGTCGAGGTTCGGCCACCAGGTCCACGTTCGGAGCTCCGAGGGGTGTGACGGTGGCGGAGCCGGTGGTCGAACCCCGTCACCCCCTCGACGCCCCGCCTCGCTCCGGTGCCCGGCGAGGCGGTCAGCGGCGCTGACCGCCGTCCTCGGCGTGCCGCTCCCGCAGGCGCTGCTCCTCCATCCGGGTCTCGGCCCGGATCTCCCGTTCCCGCTGGAGCCAGTCGGGGTTGTCGGCCCTGAGCTGGTTGATGTCCGCCGTGGTGAGCGCGTCGGTGATCCCGGCCCTGGCGAGGCCGCTGATGGAGACACCGAGCCGGGCGGCCACCACGGGCCGGGGGTGCGGTCCGTCGCGCCGCAGGTCACGCAGCCAGTCCGGCGGATCGGCCTGGAGCGCGTTCAGCTCGTCCCGCGAGACGACCCCCTCCTGGAACTCGGCCGGGGTCGCGTCGAGGTAGACCCCCAGCTTCTTCGCCGCGGTAGCGGGCTTCATCGTCTGCGGGGTCTTCCGTGCCGTCATACCCGCCAGGATAACGAGCGCCGCTGGCGGGCCCGGTCACGCCCGGTAACCTGGCGCCGTGGCAGGACCGGAGGCACCTCACTCGTTCAGACTGGCACACGTACCGGGAGTCACCCCGGGCAAGTGGGCGCGGATCTGGGAGGAACGCTTCCCGGAGGTCGCCCTGGCCGTGCTCCCCGTCGACGTCCCCGAGGCCGTGGCGCTGGTGCGGGACGGCCGCGCGGACGCGGCGGTCACCCGGTTGCCCGTCGACCGCACCGGCCTGCACGCGATCCCCCTGTACGCGGAGACCTCGGTGGTGGTCGTGCCCAAGGAGCACTTCGTGGCCGCCGCCGACGTGGTGTCGAGCGAGGACCTGGCCGACGAGGTCCTGCTGCACCCGCAGGACGACGTGCTGGAGTGGGAGCGGCCCCCGGGGCGGGCCGGGGCGGAGCGGCCGGTGACCACGGCGGCGGCGTTCGAGCGGGTGGCGGCCGGTGACGGACTCCTCGTGGTTCCGCAGTCACTCGCCCGCCTCCACCACCGCAAGGACCTGACCTGGCGCCCGGTCTCCGACGCACCCGAGTCGGGGGTGGCGTTGGTGTGGTTGGACGTCGAGACCACCGACCTGATGGAACGGTTCATCGGGGTGGTGCGGGGGCGCACCGTCAACAGCAGCCGGGGCCGGCCCCAGCCGGAGCCGGCCCCCGCGAAGGCGGAACGCGGAACGACCGATCGTCGGGAACGCCGGACTCCGGCGGCCGGCAACCGGAAGGGCGGAGGTCCCCGCCGTACACCCCGCCCGTCGGGTCGTCGCGGTCGCCGTCGCTGATCCCGGGCGGTTCCGGCTGCCCGCGAACGGCGATCCGCCGGGTACCCGCTCCTCCACCTCGGCGTCCTCGATTGCCCGGCCACCGGCGCTCGCCTGGTCCTGGAACGCTCGGGATTCGACGTTGGGCGTCGTGGGTGGCCGGTCAGGCGGCGTAGTGCAGGACCACGACCCCGTTGTCGAGAGTGCGCGTCCTCGTGTGCGTGAGCCGCCGTCGGTCGAGGTTCTCGAACAGCGGTGTGCCGCCACCGAGGACGACGGGGTGCAGCATGAGTTTGTACTCGTCGACGAGGTCCAGGGTGGCGAGTTCCGCGACGACGCTGGCGCTGCCGATGACCGCGATGTCACCCGCCACCTCGCGCTTCACGGCGGCGACGGTCTCCCGCCGCAGGTCGGTGAGGACGCGAGCGGGAGCGTGATCACCCCACGGCGCGCGGTCGAGGGTTGTCGACACCACGGCCTTCGGGGTGCCGTTCATGTGCCGGGTGATCTCGGGGTGGTCGGTGCGCACGGTCGGCCAGTAGCCAGCCAACTCCTGGTACGTGACCCTGCCGAGCAGGATCAGGTCCACGGTGCGTTGTTGGGCGAGCGTCTCCTCGTCCATGTCGCCGTCGAACGTCTCCGTCACCCAGCTCTGGTCATTGCCGGGGCCGCTCGTCCTGCCGTCCAGGGTGAGGAACTCCGTCACCACGATCCTGCCCATCGCTCACCACTTCATTTTCGTCGCGTCGGACGCCCAGCCGGCGTGGCACCCGGAAACCCGGTGGCGGAGCCCGGGGGACCGTCGACGGGGATGCCGCAGCGAACGAGGCTTCCGTGCCATCACTTGCGAAAAGCAAGCTACCACTTGCGAACAGAACCTTCGCATCGGGTAACCAGCACCGCGGCTGGTGGGCTCGGAATCGCATGCGGGAGGTCGCCCCTCCGGCCCACTCCCCTTCCCTTCCGCCCGGCGTTCCGCCGCCTCGACCACCCGAGGGGCCTCGAACCGGCGTTCACCGTCGCCCGACCTCGAGGAGAGCGAGCAGGCGTGGCGGCCTCCAACGCCGCCGTGGCCGCCGCCCGGACACCTGGCCCCGCCGCCGGGCCGATCTCCGGGCGAGTGACCACGGGCCGAAGCAGTCCGTGTGGGGACCGCCTCCCCTGCCCGCGCGGGGCGCGACCATGACCCGGCAGGACTCGACCCGGCCAACACCCCCACCCGGCCCAGCGCCCGCGCGGCCGGTGGGCGGCTCCCGGTCCCGACCGGTTCCCGCACCGTCGCCTCTGTGCTGGTGGTGCGGGGGACGGCCTCGATGAAGCTGAGCCGAAGCGGCAGGATCGGGTCGGGGTCGGTGGTCGTGACCGTCAGGCGGTGCTCGTCGACGACCTCGAGTTCGAGGCGTTCGTCCCCGAAGACGTAGCCGTCCACGTCGCAGGCCAGGTCCGAGTTCACCGCCCGGTGGATGGAGAAGGCGGTGTCCTCCGAGGTCGTGGTCGTCCCGTCGTGGAAGGTGACGTCGGGGGCGGAGGTCGAGTTCCCAGGTGGTGGGCGTCCGCTGCCGCCAGGCGGTGGCGAGCAGGGGTTCCCGCTCCCCCGTCGCGGGATCACGCTCGATGAGGGGTTCGCCGATGTTGGACCTGACCACCACACCGGTGTCGGTCAGGGAAGCCTCGCAGGGTTCGAGCGTGGGGGGGTTCCTGGGCCAGGACGATCCGGAGCGTGTCGCCGGCGTCCCCGCCTCCGCCGCTGTTCGCGACGGTGCACGAGGTGGCGGCGAGGATCGCGACGGCCAGCGGCACGACGACGGGTGCGGGGGGAACGGGTGCCGTGCGGGAGGGGAAGGAGGACGGCATGCCTCTCCGATGGGTCGGACGGTCGCGTCCGGCAGCCGCGGGGCGGCGCGGGGTGCGCGGGCGCGGAATGCGCCGTGCCGTTCGTCCGTGCACGCGGATCCGGTCCGCATTCGTAGGCGCAGGCGGTAAGTGGGCCCTTGCGGGGCGTCAGGAGGTCACGTCGCGGGTCTCCGGCAGGGACAGCAGGGCACGCAGGGCGGGGCTGTCGTGCTCGGTCCGCCAGAGGCAGTGGGTGCGCACCACGTCCGGCGCCAGTCCGTCGATCTCGGTGAACTCGAGGTTGGGCAGGCGCAGCCGCGCGGCGGACCTGGGCACGACGCCCACGCCGAGCCCGGCGTCGACCAGCGCCAACAGGCTGTTGACCTGCCCGACCTGCTGGACGTAGCGGGGCTCGACGTGCGCATCGTGGAACACGCTGACGACCAGTTCGTACAGGTAGCGGGCGTCCACCGGCGCGTAGGTCACGACGTCGTGCCGGCCGACGTCGGCCAGCGTCGGGGGACGTCCCAGCACGCTGAGGGGATGGCCTCGGGGACAGGCCAGGACGAGGCTCTCCACGTGGACGCACCGGGCGCTGAGCAGCTCCGATGCCGGAACTCCCCTGGCCAGGCCGAGGTGCAGCCGCCCGGCCAGCAGCGCGTCGACCTGGTCCCTGCTCACCATTTCGGTGAGGGTCAGCTGGACGTCGGGCAGGTGGGTTCCGATGGCCCTGATCCAGGCTCCGAGCACCGTGGTGGCCGACACCGCGGTGAACCCGATGTGGAGGTTGCCCGCCGTCCCCCGGGCGGCGTTCCGCGCGGTCAGGGGAGCGGAGTCGGCCAGGCCGAGCATCCGGCGGGCGTCGACGAGGAGGACCTCCCCGGCCGGTGTCAGGCCGACGGTCCTGGCGTCCCGGGTGAACAGCTGGACGTCCAGGGCTCGTTCCAGCTTGCGGATCTGCCGGCTCAGCGGTGGCTGGGTCATGTTCAGCCGTGCCGCCGCCCTCCCGAAGTGGAGCTCCTCGGCGACCGCGACGAAACCCCGCAGCTGGTCGAGGGTGAACCGGGGGGACATCGCGCCTCCATACCAAGAAGGTATTGCCACATGCCGTATTCGACTTGGACAGGTATCGGATGCGGATCCTACTCTCGGGTCAGCCCTTCGAGCCTGGAGTCGACGATGCCCCTGTTCGCACCCGAGGAGCTGAGGTCGACCCTCGGTTCGGGACTGCTCTCCTTCCCCGTCACGCACGCACGAGCGGACCTCTCCTTCGACGAGGACACCTACCGGGACCACGTCTCCTGGCAGGGTGAGCACGGCGCCTCCGGCGTGTTCGCGGCCGGTGGCACCGGGGAGTTCTTCGCGCTCACCCCCGAGGAAGTGGGCCGCGTGGTCCGCGCGGCCGTCGCCGCCGCACCGGACGGGACACCCGTGCTCGCACCGGCTGGCTACGGCACGGCGCAGGCGGTGGCGATGGCCAGGGACGCGGGGGCCGCCGGGGCGCACGGCGTGTTCCTGCTGCCGCCCTACCTGACGGAGGTCTCCCAGGAGGGACTCGTCGCGCACGTCAGGGCCGTGTGCGCCGCGACCGACCTGGGGGTGGTGGTCTACCACCGGGCCAACGCGGCCTTCGGCTTCGACGCGGTGCGGGAACTGGCGGAGGGCTGCCCGAACTTCGTGGGGTTCAAGGACGGTGTCGGCGACATCGACCTGATGACCCGGATCCATGCCCGGCTCGGTGACCGCCTGCTGTCGATCGGGGGTCTGCCGACGGCCGAGACCTACGCGCTCCCCTACCTGGAGATGGGGGTCACCACCTACTCGTCGGCGATCTTCAACTTCCTGCCCGAGTTCGCCCAGGGCTTCTACCGCGCCGTGCGGGCGCGGCGGACCGAGGAGGTGTACCGCCGGCTCACCGATTTCGTCCTGCCCTACCTCGACATCCGGAACCGGCGCGCCGGGTACGCGGTGTCGATCGTCAAGGCGGGGCTCTCGGTCGTCGGGCGTCCGGCCGGCCCCGTCCGACCGCCGCTGACCGACCTCAGCGACGCCGAGCGGGACGAGCTCGCCCGCCTCGTGGACCGGGTGGGGGGACGGTGACCACCGGCGTGGCCGAGCCGCGGCGGGAGGCCTCCGGTGGCACCGGCCGGTCAGGGCCCCGGTGGTGACCGGCTAGGGGCATGCCTGGTCGTGCGGGACGGCACGCTCCCGAACGCGGGTGGAGCACTGGGCACCTGCTCGGCCTGGCCGGGCGACGACGGCGCACCGGAGTGGGAGGTCCCGGGTGGTCCCGCCCGCACGCCCATGGTGGCGGAGGTTCGCGACCTGGTCGTGGGAAGCCCGGCCGCCGGCCACAGGCAGCGCACGCGCGGCCGGCGACCGCCTCGACGGGCCTGACAGGTCGGGGCGGTGGCCAGCCCGTCGCCCGGCGGCCGGCGAGAACCGTCGGGCATCGACACCGGGACGCTCGGACCCGACTGGCGACGAGGCGCGCCGGAGCGGCGAGCACCTCAGGGCATGCGCTCCCAGAAGTCGAGCTGGTGGTCGGCGGCGTAGTCGACGCCGCCGATCCGGTCGGGGGCGAGGGACTGGACGTGGCCGGTGGAGTGGTCGGGCCAGGGTGGCAGGTCCGGGTGGGTCGGGTCGCCGTGGGCGGCGAAGGTGGCCCAGTACCGGTTCATCCGTTCGGCGAAGGCCCGCTGCCCCTCGGTCAGGGCGGGTACCCCGGCCAGATCGAACTGGTACGCCAACTCTGCCGCGTGGTAGGCGCCGAGCGGGAAGTCCGGGACCGGTACCAGCGGGGGCGCGTCCTCGTCGGCGAACTCGTAGAACCACGTGGGAGTGTGCGCGGCCACGGCGCGGCCCAGCTGCCAGGTCGGCCACGCCCAGGCACGGTCGGTGCTGATCCGCGCCCAGGCCAGGCCCGGCGTCGGGTAGCGCTCCGGCGGGTACCGCCGCGCGACCTCCGCCGCCGCGTCCCCGAACGCCTCGGCCAGCAGGGCCGGGAAGCGGTCGGCGGTGACCGGGCTGCCGACGAGCTCGGCGAACACACCGACGAAGAAGCGGGCCTCGTCGCGGGCGGCACCCACCACCAGCGGTACCCGCTGGAAGCGCCCGGCGGCCAGGGCGGTCGCGGGCGATTCGGGGAGGACGGGGCCGCCGAAGGCCGGTCGGATGAAGGCGTCGGAGACGGTGAGCAGGTCGGCGACCGGCACGTGCCGCAACTGGTCGAGCGCGGAGTCCGGCGAGCTTCCCGGCTCGACCCAGCCCCGGTCGAGGGCGACGGCCGCTCCCAGCTGGTCGAGGTCCTCGGCCGCGATCCAGCGCGGCGGGAGCGCCGGGAACCCGGGGATGAACACGTTCGCCGGGGTGGTGGTGCCCAGCACGGCGAACGGGCTCTGCAGGACCGCGCGGTGGAACAGCCCCTCGGACGCGGGGGACACCAGGTGAGCGGCGATCATCAGGGCGCCGTAGGACTCGCCCGCCAGCGTCACGTTGCCCGGGTCGCCGCCGAACCGGTCGATCTCGTCCCGCACCCAGCGCAGCGCGGCCTGCTGGTCGAGCAGGCCGAAGGTCCCACCGTCCCGAAGTCCGGGGTGGGCGAAGCACCCGAACACCCCGAGCCGGTACTGCGGCGTGACGACCACGACGTCACCCGTGACGGCCAGCCGGTGGGCGTCCCGGCCGGCCGCGCCACCGTTGGTGCCCCCGCCCCCGTGCAGCCAGACGACCACCGGTCTCCCGTCCGCGCCCTCGGGCGCGGTGACGTCCAGGGTCAGGCAGTCCTCGTCGAGGGAGGGGACCTCGGCGAAGGACCGCGCCAGCTGCGGGGCCGGCGGGCCGGGGCGGGTGGCGTCGCGGACGTCGGACCACGGGGCCACCGGTCGGGGCGCGCGCCAGCGCAGCTCCCCGAGCGGCGGCGCGGCGTAGGGGAGCGCGCGGAACGAGGAGCGCCCGTCGAGCCGGCGGCCACGCACCGGGCCGGTGCTCAGGTGGACGAGGACGTGCTCGGTCATATCCGCTGCTCTTTCGCCACGACGGGACGGACTCCGCCGCCCGGGAGGGGGTGGCCGGTGCGGGCTGCCCGGACGGGCCAACCAGCCCGCGCCGCACCGAGACTGAACAATACGAACATATTGTCATACAAGCACATGCCGGTGGCGCTCCTCATCCCGACGCCCCCGGGACCGCCTCACCACACCTCGCGAGGGCCGGTCTCCGAACCCGCGAACACCCCGGCGACGACCGAGCGCAGCACGTCCCGCGCGGGGAAGGCGTCGGCACCCGAGAACGCGACCTGGTCCGCCAGCCCCTGCACGGTCGCCAGCACGGCGCGAGCGGCGTGCTCGGGGTCGAGCCGGGTGCTCACCTCGCCCCGACGCACACCGCCGACGATGACGTCCGTGACATGGCGGAGGAGGTCACCCCCCGACCTCCTGGCCACTTCGGCGAGGCCGGGGTCGTGCGCGGCCTGGGACCACAGCGCGCTCCGGACGCGGTACTCGACCTGACGCTCCTCGTCGAGCGGCAGCAACTCGACGAGACTGTCGACCAGCACCTCCAGAACGGGTCGACCGGCCGCCTCCAGGGAGCGGACCCGTCGCCGAACGCGGTAGCCGAGACCGCTCGTCGCGTCGTCGTAGGCGTAGCGCAGCAGGGCCTCCTTCCCGCTGAAGTAGTGCTGGATCAACCCGACGGAGACACCGGCTTCGGCCGCCACCCGCGAGAAGGACACCGCCGCGAAACCCCCGGCGGCGAGCAGGCGTTGGAACGCCCGGGCGATCTGGGTGCGGCGCTGATCATGATCGACGATACGAGGCACATGGTTATCATATGATCGTATCGCAACTGGGCCCGTCGGGGCGACGCCGGTCGGGCGACACCCCGAGCACCGAGCCCACACCCCGAAGGGAGCCCACCGTGCGCTCGACGCTGCGCGACGCCCTCAGCACCGCCCTCAAGGCCCGCGACCGGGTCGCGATCGCCGCGCTCCGCTCCGCGCTGGCCGCCATCGACAACGCCGGGGCCGTTCCCCTCCCGCCGTCGACGAGCGGACCTGGCGTCGCGCCCGGCGCGGCCGCCACCAGCGAACACGTCGCCGGAACGACCGCAGGCCCGGGTTCGACGGAGGTGGACCGACGTCAGCTCACGGTCGCCGAGGAGCGGGAGATCGTGGAGGACGAGGCGCGGGAACGACGAGAGGCGGCGGCGGCCTACGAGCACGGAGGCCGGCACGAGCACGCCGAGCGGCTCCGCGCGGAGGCCGAGGTGCTCCACCACCACCTGTCCGCGAACGGCTGAGGAGAAGGGCACGCCGCGCGTTCGTGCACGCCGGTAAGCCCATCGTTCGGGAGGACGCCGGGGCGGTTCGGATCACGCGCTCCCGCAGCGGCGAGCACCTGGGCGGCAGGGCGGGGTGGGGCCGGAACGCCGCCCCGCGTCCCTTGCGGGGACCGGTGCCCTAGTCGCGCTCGCGCCGGCCCCGGACCAGTTCGGTGCCCAGGGCGTCCAGGCGCTGGTGCCAGAAGTGGCGGTACCGGTCGAGCCAGTCGTCGATCTGGCGCAGCGGCTCGGGGTTGACCGAGTACAACCGGCGCACACCCTCGGCCCGGACGGTGGCGAAACCGTTCTCCCGGAGCACCCGGAGGTGCTGGGACACCCCGGGCTGGGAGATGCCGAACTCGCGCTGCACGACGGCCCCGACGGCGCCGGCGGGGAGTTCCCCGTCGGCGAGCAGCTCAAGGATCCGGCGCCGCACCGGATCACCGAGAACGTCGAAGGCGTGCACCGGGTCAGTATCCGCCGCCCGCCCGACATCAATCAACGGCGATGGGCGCGGGACGGAGCACACCCCGAGGTCCCGCCGGTGGGAGGCCCTGACGCAGCGGGGCGCGGACCGTGCTCCGCTCGGGGAACCGAGGTCAGCCAGGCCACCGCCGTCGCCGGCGGCCGACACCGCGTGGAGCGCGCGACCCCCGGGACGCGCGCCGGCCGTTCGGCTCACCCACCGGAACTCGCCATCCCCGAGCACGAGCACCCGGATGTCCACATCGGACTGTCACTGGTTCCAAGCTGCCTGGTCACCAACGGTGACAGCATGCGATTCCACCACGGAACGTCCAGGTCATCGGGCAGAATCCGGGGACGCGCTACGCGCCTCGGTCGGTTCTCAGCACCTGGAGTGGCCCCGTATGCACTGGCTCATCTGGATCGCGGGCACCGTCGTGCTCGTGGCGGCGGGCGTCGGCGCGACGCTCTTACCCCAGCGGAGGGCCCGCGCCCTCCGCCGTCGAACCGCGTGGTCGACGGCACGAGCGGAGATCGCCCGCGCGACGGTCAGCCGGGACGCCGCCCCCGTCCGCGTCGAGGAGGCCGAGCGGCTGCTGACCCGGGCCGAGCTCATCGCGGCCGACCGGGGCGGCCCGGACGCCGCCGCGACGACGGCCGAGTACGCACGGCGCGCGGACCGGCTGTGGCGGGAGGCTTCCGGTGACTGACGGGCCAGCCCGTGTGTGGTTCGAATGGTTGCGCTGGGGTGCGCTCGGTGTCGCCGTCGTGGTCCTGACGATCTTCCTCGTGGTCCAGGGCCGGGCGACCATCGACGTCAGCTACGGGCAGTCCCCCTCCTCCGCCGATCCCGTTCCCGAGGGGGAAGCGGGAGAGTTGAGTGACGCGACGGTGCCGTCCGTGGAGGAGATGACGCGGATGGTGGCGGACAACCAGATCGTGCGCCTGCCCGGTTCGATCGCCCACATCGACGAGGACCGGGTGCGGGCGGAGATCGGCGGCACCGACGCCCGGATCCTCATCGCCCCGCCCGGGCTCGACGAGGACGAACGGGAGCGGGTCCGGGAGGTCGAGAACGCCACGGTCCGAGTCCTCGGCACCGAGGTCTCCGGCGGTTTGTACCAGGCCGTGCCCGACGACTTCGACGGCTGGCGGAAGAGGTTCGCCACCGGGGACGTGACCGGTTCGGTCACCCTCCTCCTCCGGGAGCTCCGGGGCGAGAGGACCGAGGACGACGAGGACGGCGAGGACGACACCATCGCCTGGCGCGAACCGACGGCTGAGGAGTTCGGCCCGGTCGCGGCGGACCTGCGCGAGACCGGGCTGCACACCGCCGAGGGCAGCACGATGGACGCCCTCCCCGAGGCGGCCGCCACGGCCTTCCCCGACGGGGACGCCCTCTACGCGGTCTTCCCCCAGCAGGAGGCGGACCAGCCGGTGCCGGACTACACGACGGCGCTGGCCGCGGAGTTCCCGGACCGCCCGATCGTGGTCATGTACGGGTCGTGGGTCGAGTACCGCGGTCCCTACGAGGAGGACTTCGCGTCGGTCGTCACGGCCAGCATCTACGGTCAGCTCAACGATCGGTTGAGCAAGTACGACTACCCGCAGTCCAACGTGCTACACGCCTACCTGAACCGGGTGACCGACGTCCGCTACGCGGGTCTGTTCGACCGGCCACTCCCCTACCAGCCCTTCGACCCGCTCCGGGTGACGATGCCCGCGCTGCCGTGGATCTTCGCCGCCTGCGTCCTGGTGTTCCTCGCGCTGTCGGTGCGGGCCGTGCTGCGACCGGTGACCCGCCCGAGGCAGTTCCAACAAGGGCACACGGCGGCCCGGCTCGCCGGCCTGACCGCACTGGCCATCGAGGTGTCGGCGCTGACCGGTCGCGACGGGGACACACCGTTGACCCGGGGCCTGGCCGCGCTGGAAGGGGCGCGGAAGGCCCTCAACGACAAGCTGCCGGACCAGCACGTGCACACCCTGCTCAACCAGGCGGAGGCCGAACTCGACGACACGGCACGCGCGGTCGGCCGCACGGACTACCGCCCGAACGTCTACCTCCAGGGCAGGCTCGCATGATGACGCGGCTCCGCACGTTCCTCGGCACCCCCTTCGGCCTCGCGCTGCTCGCGTGCCTCGGCCTGGCCGGCTGGGCCCTGTGGTCCGCCGGCGCCGGGGACGTGACGAATCCGGTGGCGAGGCAGGTGCGCACGTCGTCGGTGTACGCGGCACCCAGCTACGACCTCGACCAGGAGCGGGCCGAACGCATCCTCGGCAACCGGCGGGTGGTGGTGGCGCTCCTCGAACCGGAGGCGGACATGCGCGCCGCCTGCGACGGCGTGAAGGGTGCCGCTGACGGCAACGTCGTGCTGTTCCTCAGCCCGGACGCGGACCGGGAGAAGTTCGACCACTACGGGTGCGCCCTGCTGCCCGACGGTGACAGTAAGGGCTTCGGGAGGAGATTCGTCGCCGAGATGATCATCAGCAGAGGGGTGGGCCAGTTCGTGGACCAGCCGCTGAACGCGCTCAAGGTGGTGGCGGTCAACTACGACCTGCTCGTGAGGTCGGGCACGGTGCCGGACGGTGCGCGGATCATCAGCCCCTCGCTGCCCCGCTACCTGGTGGCCGCGGCGGCGTTGAGCGCCGTGGTCCTCGGGTCGACCGGGGTGTACCTGACGTCCCTGCGGGCGGGCCGGGTGGCGGCCAGACGTCAGCGGCGTCGGGACGCGGCGCGGGACGAGCGCAGTGCCCTGAGCGCGAACGCGGCCGTCCTCGCCCAGCGGATCATCGACCTCGACCGTCGTGTCCCCGCTGCCCGCCGGTCCGAACTGGAACGGGAGCGCAACCGGCGCGGGAGGCTCGCCAACCGGTACCGCGCGATCGCCTCGGACTTCGCGGTGCTGCTCCGTCGGATCGCCGAGGCGGACGCGCGCGGTGAGACCGACCGGCAGGACCTCGTCTCCCGCGTGGACGAGCTCAGCCGCCGGTGCGACGACCTGGAACGTGACCTCATCCTGGCTCGCTGAGCCGCGCCGGACCCGTCGGCCTGCCGACGGTTGCCCCCGACCGGCGTCGCCGCCTGCCCGTCACCACCCGCCGCGCCGAGGTCACCTGAGGGTCGCGCGGAGCGGGCGGCCCACACGGCCGTGATGGAGCGGGACCTGGAACGGCTGGACGACGGTCTCGCCACCGAGGTCGGTGTGCGGGGGGTGCGGCTGTCGGGCGGGCAGATCCAGCGGACGGCCGGGGGCGCGGATGGTCGCCAGGGACGCCTCGCTGCTGGTGATGGCCGACCTGTCCAGTGCCCTGGAGGTGGAGATCGAGCGGGAGCTGTGGCGGCGGGTCTTCGCCGAGCCGGTCACCTGCCTCGCCGTGTCCCACCGGCCAGCGGTCCTGGAGCGGGCCGACCAGATCGTGCTGATGAAGGACGGCCAGGTGGAGGCGGTGGCACGCTCGACGCACTGCTGGACTCCTCGCCGGAGATGCGTCTGCACTACCGGGGGCGCGGACAGGGCTGAGCGGCGGACGGGGCTCGGGGCCGGACGGCCCACCGGGGATGATCCTCAGACCTGTCGGGCGAGGGACCCGCCCGGCGGGATCAGCCGTCGAGCAGCGGCCGGTCCTCGGCGATGCGCCGCAGGTAGCTGGCGGTGGGCGAGGTCGCGCTGGCGGTGTCGGTCGGAGTGCCCTCGGCGAGGACCCGCCCGCCACCGCTGCCCGCTCCCGGCCCCATGTCGATCAGCCAGTCGGCCGCAGCGGCCACGTGCAGGTCGTGTTCGGCGACCACGACCGTGTTGCCCGCGTCCAACAGCAGGTCGAAGGCGTCGACCATGCGCTGCACGTCGGCGGGGTGCAGGCCGGACACGGGCTCGTCGAGCACCACCAGACCCGGGGACCGGCTGGCGCTGCCCTTCTGGATGGCCGTGGCCAGCTTCAACCGTTGCGCCTCACCACCGGAGAGCTCCGTGGCGCTCTGCCCGAGCTGGAGGTAGCCGAGGCCGACGCGCCGCATGGCGTCGAGGACCTTGCTCAGGGCCGCCGGACCGGTGAAGACCTCCGCTGCCTCGGCGACGGTCAGCGACAGGACGTCGTGGATGGTCAGGTCGCGGTAGGTCACCGCCAGCACCTCGGGGGTGAACCGGCGGCCGTCACACGCCTCGCAGGTCACCCACACGTCGGGCAGGAAGTGCATGTCGACCAGCCGGCGACCGTACCCGGTGCACTCCTCGCAGCGTCCACCCGAGGCGTTGAAGGAGAAGGACGACGCCGTGAGCCCGGCGTCCCTGGCCTGGGCGGTCCCGGCGAACAGCGCCCGGATCGCGTCGAAGGCCTTGGTGTAGGTGGCGGGGTTGGACCGGGGGGTTCGGCCGATGGGTTCCTGGTCGACGACGGCGGCCCAGGAGATGCCGTTGAGGTCGACCTCCCGCACCGCCTCGCAGGTCCGCCTGGCCAGGGCGGCGGTGACCCCGCCGCCCAGCGCGTCGTTGAGCATGCTCGACTTCCCGCTGCCGCTGATGCCGGTGAGGCAGGTCAGACGGCCGAGGGGGAACCGCACCTCCTCGGCGAGCACGTTGTGCACCTTCACGCCGTGCAGCGACAACCAGCGGGTCCCGGGGCCGACCGGCCGGGAGGCGCGGCGAACCCGGGAGCCGCGCCCGGTGAGGTAGCGCCCGGTGACCGACTCGGCGACCCCGCTCACCTCGGCGGGGGTTCCGCTGGCGATCACGGTGCCGCCCTGCCGGCCGGCTCCCGGCCCCAGGTCCACGATCCAGTCGGCGCGCGCGACGAGTTCGGGGTCGTGTTCGACGAGCAGCACCGTGTTGCCCGAGGCCCGCAGTTCCCCGGTGATGTCGAGGAGGTGGCGTTTGTCGGCGGGGTGCAGGCCGGCACCCGGCTCGTCGAGGACGAACACGATGCCGGACAGGTCGGTGCCCAGCTGCGCCGCCAACCTGGTGCGTTGCAGCTCACCTCCGGACAGCGAGGTGGCGTTGCGGCTGAGCTGCACGTGCGCGAGCCCGAGCCGCTCCAGCAGGTGGAGCCGTTTGTCGAGTTCGGCGAGCAACGGGCCACCCACCTCGCGCTGGCTGGCCGTCAGGGTGTCCGGGAGCCCGGCCGACCACCGCTGGACCTCCCGGATCTCCTGGTCGGCGATGCGCTGGTAGCTGATGCCGCCGAGGGTGACCTCCCGGGCGGTGTCCCCGAGACCGCTGCCCCCGCAGGTCGAGCAGGAGGTCAGGCGCATGTACTTCGCGTAGCGCTGCTTGGCGGATTCGCTGCCCGCCGCGCCGTAGAGACGTTCGACCTCGGCGAGCGCGCCCCGCATGGGCTGGTTGGAGGAGAAGGTGACCTCGGAGTTCTCCTTGCGCATCGCCACGGTCACGTTCGCCTCGATGGCCTCGTCCCCGGTGCCGTGGAGCACCTCGGCGCGGAAGCTCGCGGGGAGCTCCCGCCAGGGCAGGCCCAGGTCCACGCCCCGCTTCTCGGCCAGGGCCGGGATCACCCCGTGTTCGTTGGACCGCCACTTCTCGAACCAGGGTGAGGCGCCCTTGGTCAACGGGCGGTCCTGGTCGGTGATGATCAGGTCGGGAGTGGCGCGGAGCAGCCCGCCCATGCCGTGGCACTCCGGACAGCGCCCCTCCGGGGAGTGGCGGTCGAAGTGCGAGGTGGTCAGGCCGCCCGCCGCCGGGTCGGTGAGCGCGGGAAGTCGCGAGTAGAGCAGGCCGAGGTAGCCGTCCACTCCGGTCAGGGTCGCGACGGTGGACCGGGGGTTGCGGTTGAGCCGGCGCTGGTCGACGGCGAGTGTCGCGCCGAGACCGGTGATGCGGTCCACCTGGGGCCGGTCCCGCACGGTGATGTACTGGCGGACGAAGGGTGACATCCCCTCCAGGTACCGCAGCTGGGCCTCGGCGTGCAGAGTGTCGATCGCCAACGAGGTCTTCCCGCTGCCGCTCACGCCCGTGAAGGCCACGAGGGCTCCTCGGGGAATCCGCAGGGACACCTCGCGGAGGTTGTGCGTGCGGGCACCCCGGATTTCGATGTGTCCCTGGGATACGTCGAGTGGGACAGCGCGACGGGACGACGTCGTCACCGGTTGTACTCCAATCAGGAAGGGCGCCACAGGACGGGGTGGGCCGCAGATCTCCCCAAGATATCGGGTTGGAGCCGACGAGTTGGACATCACTGGTCCAGCAACGGCAACCGCAGCCGGCTCCGGTCGAGGTTCACCGAGACCTGGTGCCAGCCGGATACCGCAGGGTGTGTTCGGGGTCGGTGGAAATGAGCACGACACCGATGCGGTGTCCCCGCGGAAGGACCCGGTCGGTCGCGTCGACGTTCCACCGGAAGACGTACTCGTGGTCAGGGATCATGTCGCGCTGGCGGTACGGCGAATGGCGGTTGCGAACACCGGTCCGGTCCCAGGGTGAGGGCGGCCGCTGTTGGGTCCGCTTCGGCGGAACCGGATTTCTTTCCCCGGCGAGCCTTTCGATCGGCGCGTTCATCGGGAAGGGAAACGCAAATGGACCACCGCACAGCGAGCACCTGCGGGGACGCGATGGCCCCCGTGTTCGACTTCCCGAATTCGGACGAGGACGAGACTGGGGAAATCGTCCGGTTCCTGACGTCCCTGGGCACGGAAGGCCCGGAGCCGGAACCCGACGTCGGAACGGGTGGTGTCGTCATCCCCCTCGCCCGCACACCAGCCGGGAGGCGCACGGAATCGGGGTGAGCGCCGCGATGGCGGCGCCGCTCGGCGCCAAACCCGCAGGTGAGCTGCCCACGGTCGTCGAGGGCGACATGCTGACCGCCGACCCGCCCGCTCGTCACGGCCTGATCTACCTGCTCCAGGCGGGCTCGGCAACCTCCTGCCCGAGGAGGGCCAGGTCGCGTACCTGCGGAGGGCACGTGAACAGCTGCGGCCGGGCGAGCGGCTGGTGCTGGAGGCCTGGGAGCCGGGGAGGGAGAAGTTTCGTCGCCGACCAGCACGCCGAGACCTCGCTGCTGGACGCCTCCTACGTGGTGTTGTTGGCGGCACGGCTGGACGCGGCGGAGCAGGTCATCAGCCAGCAGACATCTGATCAGCGCCCAGGGGATCCAACTGTTCCCCGTGCGGTTCCGCTACTTCGACGTCGTTCAACTCGACCGGATGGCCGCGGCGGCCGGACCCGGGCTGGCGGGCCGTGGGCGGACTGGGCCCGGGCCGCCCACGACC